>CAKPQS010000004.1 GCA_934179675.1 uncultured Bacilli bacterium | reverse complement strand
TGATTTTTCATCACTCATATATTGACAATTCATTCATCAAATTTATTGTCGACCAACACTATTTGACAAAGAACCATATTTTAAATATAAGATATTTTGTTATTATTTTCATCATATATTTCTTCAATTATACCCCCAAGTATACATTCATCATTTAAATATAATACACAAGCTTGTCCTGGGGTTACAGCTTTAACACCTTGAGGATAAAATACTTTAATTGCATTCTCACCATATACAACATTTACGTCAATATCAGGTTGGCGATACCTAAATTTTGCTGTACATTTTGGAGGCCTTTTATCAGATAAATAATTTATATTTGTTATTAAAGCTTGATAAGAATATAAATATTTATTCTCATCGCCAAATGCAACATATAATATATTTTTACTTAAATCCTTACCAACAACAAACATTTTATCTGTATTGCCACCTATATTTAATCCTTTTCTTTGACCAATTGTATAATACATTAAACCTATATGCTCACCAATTTTTTCATTATTTTCAATATTGACTACAATACCTGGTTTATTGGGCAAATAATTTGATAAAAATTGTTTAAAATTTCTTTCACCAATAAAACATATTCCTGTTGAATCTTTTTTACGGGCTGTAACTAAATTATATTCAGCTGCTATTTTTCTTACTTCAGGTTTACAAATATCTCCTAAAGGAAATAAAACATCTTTAAATATACTTTTATCAACTTGTGATAAAAAATAACTTTGATCTTTATTTGTATCTATAGCTTTATATAACTTACCATTAATACACCTAGCATAATGTCCTGTTGCTATCTTATCTGCTCCTAATCTTTTGGCTTCTTTTACAAACATATCAAATTTAATGTACTTATTACACATTATATCGGGATTTGGTGTTCTGCCATTTTTTAATTCGTCTAAAAAATAAGTAAATACATAATCCCAGTATTCTTTTACAAAATCAATTCTATGTAATGGGATACCTATTTTTTCACATACTGCAAGCGCATCATTATAATCCTGTTCTTGCGGACATATATTGTTATTTAAAGTAGGATTACCATTAAAGTCATTATTTACTAAACTATCCCAGTTTCTCATAAAAAGACCAATAACTTCATAGCCTGCCTTTTTTAATAAAATTGCAGCTACACTACTATCTACTCCACCACTCATGCCAATTACAACTTTTTCCATCAAAATCACCTAGTGCTATTATACTATTTTATATAAAATTTAACAATATTTTTGGTAAAATTATTCCTTCATATAATGATAAAATTAAAGAAATACTTATTATTATAATATAAAGTAATAAATATTTTTTATTAACATTGCGAAAACTTATATTTTTTCCTTTAAATAATGATAAAAGTATATTACCGGATATTGATAAAGAAAATAAGAGCATAATACTATATATTATTATATATATTAAACCTGTTGGTAAAAAATAAAATGAAGAAGCACTATAATAATTGGTTACTTTAGTTAACAACAACATATATAACCCTGTAATAAAATTTTTACTAAAAAATAATAATGTGCCAGTAAAAAATCCCATTATTGATAATCCACTTATAAATATGAATGTTAATAAAATAATATTAAATAAAAAGCTTTTAATAAAAAGTAAAAAATATTTTTGGTTCTTAATATTATCAATATATTTATTTATAAAATTTATACATTTTAATTTATCATTATATGATATAAAAAAGTAAAAAAATATGCCTGCTGCTAGTCCAACTAATGCTATTGTAAAAATAAAATATAATGTTTTTTTATTTTCTTTAAAAAAATTAATTGCTTTGTCCACTTTTATCACCCAATTAATTTTATTAAAATAATTAAAATATATTCCTTTTTTTAATAAAATATTATATAATTAATTTGAGGTGTAAAGTTGAAAAATAATTAAATTTCAACTTACTTTGTGCCTTTTATATAATTAAAAGGATGAAAGAAAGGAATGTTAATTATGGAAAAAAATAAAAAAAATATGCCACCTAAAAAGAAACATAATGTAACAAAATTGTTTGTATGGATTATGTTAATAATTATGGTTGCATCAAGTGTTGTTCCGCTTGTTATATATGCTATCCAAGGTAATTAAAAAAGTTCATTAATTTGAACTTTTTTTTAGTAAATCTCTTATTTCTTCAAGTAAAATTATTTCTTCACTTTTCTTTGGCTTTTCTTCTTCTTTTTTCTTATCTTTCTTTTCTTTTGCTTCTTTTATTTCATGTAATTTATTCATAAATTTCACAACTATAAATAAACAGAAAGCTGTTGCTAGAAAGTTTATGATATTTTGTATAAATACGCCATATTTTATAGCAGCATCACCTAATCTTAATGTTAAATTAGTGAAATTTACACCGCCTATTATTATTCCAATAAATGGCATAAATATGTCATCTACTAATGATTTAACTATTGTATTAAATGCATTTCCAATAACTAGACCAACTGCTAAATCAAGTACATTTCCTCTTGAAATAAATGTTTTAAATTCGCTTATAAATTTTTTCATTTTAATACCTCCAATAAATCCATGAATTCATTTTTTATTTTTTCTAATTCTTTTTCTGTTTCTGCTTCAAATCTTAATGATAATCTAGGTGTTGTATTTGAACATCTAATTAAAGCCCAACCAGTATTAAATTCAACTCTAATACCATCAATATCTATATATTTGTATTTTTTATTTATAACATATTCTTTTAATTTACTTATAATATTTTGTTTATTTTCTTCTTTTATATCAATAAATAATTCATCTGTTGAATAATATTTATGAAAATCAGTAGATAAGTTTTCTAATGTAACATTATTTGATAATATTTCAATAATTCTTAATCCTGCATATAATCCATCATCAAATCCATAAAATTTATCTTTAAAAAATAAATGTCCAGAATATTCGCCACCAAAATCAAATTTTCCTGTTTGCATCATCATATTTGTATATGATGCTCCTGTTCTATACATTGTTGGTTTAATTTTTAGTTTTTCTAATTCATCAATTAAAGTTTTAGAGCATTTTACATCAAATAGAGCATTTCGATACTTTAAATTTTTATCTAAATATTTATATACCATTGCCATCAAAATATCAATTGAAATAGTATTTCCTGTATTATCAACAATCCCTACTCTATCGGCATCACCATCTAAAGCAACACCTATATCGGCTTTTACTTCTTTTACTTTTTCTTCTAACATTTTCATATTAGTGCGAACACTTGGATCAGGATGATGATTAGGAAATGTTCCATCACTTATATCATTTATATATATTGCTTCGATTGGTAACTTATTAACGACTTGCTTAATTATTACTGATCCAGTTCCATTTCCGGGATCAAAGACAGCTTTTATTTTTTTTGTTCCTAAATTAAGAGATTTTATTATATAATTTACATATTCATTTTCAATGTTAATGTTTTTAATATTTCCATTTCCAGTTTTAAATATTCCTTTTTTAGTAAATTCATAAAATTCTTTTATTGTTTCTCCATAAGCATTACCAATATTATTGAAAGAAAATTTAAATCCATTATATTCCTTTGGATTATGACTAGCTGTTATCATTATACCAAATGGATTATTTAAATATTTTCTTGCAAAATATAACATAGGTGTTGTTACTAATCCTAAATCTAAAACATTAATACCAGTACTTATTAAGCCTTTTATTAATTTTTCATGAATAGATGGACTTGATAATCTGTTATCATAACCAACTATTACTTCAGTTCCTCCTAATTCTTGAACTTTAGTTCCATAACTTTGGCCTATTATATATCCTGTTTCATCGTCTAATGTTTTATTATAAATTCCTCTTATATCATATTCTCTAAATACTTCTTCTTTTAACATAATTTTTTCCTTTTTCTATATTATAAACTGCATTATAAAATTCTAACATTTTGTTATATGATGGTATAAATATTATTTGACCTTCATATAAAATATTTGTTGATAAACAATTATATTCTGCAAGTAATTGACCTAATCCTTCTTTACCATAGTATGCAAGTGCGATTTTTTCTAAAGTATCTCCTTTTTTTATTGTATAACTAAATTCATCTAGTTGTTCTAAAATATATTTTGATGGTAATTTTATTATTTGATCAACATTTATAACATCTATATTACTAATTGAGTTATAGAACGCTAATTGATTGACATATTGATATGTATTATAATAATTTTTACAAATTTTGCTTAATGTATCTCCTTTTTTAACTACATATATTTCATATTGCTCTGTATCAATATTTTTAATTGTATTAATACTAGGTATATCTAATATATCTCCTACTTTAATAAAATCAGGATCCAAAATGCTATTATAATTTGCAAGTTCATTACTATATGATGATGTACCATAAGCTTTTTTGGATATTTTATTTAAAGTATCTCCTTTTTTAATAGTATATTGATATGCTACTGCACTTGTACTAAAAGAAGTTAATATAAGTGTTCCTACAAGTACTTTTTTAACACTAATATTTATGTTTCTCATAGTGTCCTCCTTAAAGAATATAACTATCCAATAATTATGTTATCATTTTTTTTATTGTCTGTCAATAAAATGAAGCACACAAAAAAATAGCAGAAATTCTACTATTTATGAACTAATACTTTAGTACCAACTTTAACGTTTTCGTAAATATATTCAGCTGTTTGATAAGGTAAATTTACACAGCCATGGCTCCCTTTATTAATATAAATATTTCCACCAAATTTATTTCGCCAAGTAGCATCATGTAAACCAATACCACCATCGAATGGCATCCAATAATTTACATAGCTATTATAATCTTCTCCTTTTAAATATCTATCAGTTTCTTTATTATAAATACTAAAATTTCCTATTCTTGTTGGTGTTTCATTTTTACCACTTACAATATTTGCTTGAATTAATATATCAACATCTTCATATAATTTTATTTCTTGATCTTCTAAATCTATTTCAACAAATTTTTCTTCTGTTTCATTTAATGATAAGTTTTCTATATAACCTATATATTTATCTGTTCTAATAAGTGAATAATTTTCGTTTTCATATAATAAATATGCTGTTTCATATTTATTAATTAATCCAATTATTATACCATTGTTATCGTATAAATAATCATTTTTATTAGCATATACTATTTTTTTTAAATCAATTTCAATATTATATTCATTTTTAACTTGCTCTTTTAATGATGTTACATAATCAGCACTTATGTATCCTATTTTTCCATTATATTTTACTATATACCAATTATTATTGGTTATAGCAATTGTTGTAAGAATACTTCCTTGTTTTACTACATCTATTTTATTGTTAGTTATTTCAGGAGATAATCGCATATTGATTGTTGTATTTGCATATAATAAATCTCTTTCTTCTGTATGTTCTACCTTATATTCATCATATATATCCAATAATTCAACAAATTCATTTTTTACAAAACCAATTTTGTTGTTATATCTTATTAAATCCCAATCATTAATAGTTAAAATTTTATATGCAATATCATATTTATTGAAAAGACCTAATTTTTTTCTTTTTTCATCTTCACCGATTCGCATATTTACATCAGTAATTGCACTTACATAATCACCATCATTTTCTGATTTAGCAAGTGTATTAGTTGTTATTAATATACATGACGATAACAATATTGAAACTGCTTTTTTATTTAATTTTATCATATATTACCTCTAATTCACACACAAACACATAATATTATATAATATATTTATTAAAATGACAAATTATTAATTAAATTGCATCTTACTGTTATTCTATTTAATCCATCACTTGTACATGTATATAGTGTTAAATTAAAATTGTTATTAATCATTTTATCGACATCCGTTGATGATAATATCTCAACTTCTTCAACTTTATAAATATATTTTTTTTCATGAACATCAGTAAATATTATATAATCTCCTTGTTTTAATTTTCCTATATTTTTAAAATGTGTTTTATAAGAATGAGCACATATTATCATACTTTCTATCGAATTTCCATAATATAGGCATGGCGTTTTTTTTAATCTGTTATAATCCCAAGTATCCATTACAGGTAAATCAATATTTAATGTTGGTATATTAATAGTTCCTATGTAGTTATATCCTTCTATATTAATAGTTCCTATGTAGTTATATCCTTCTATATTAATTGTATCTAATTCATTATTATTTTCATTAATAATAGAATTTTCTTCAATTAAATTCAAAACTTTTTGTGATTCTATACCAGCATTATATTCAGTATATTTATCATTAATAATAAATATTGATGATATAGATGTAATAATTGAACCAATTATTATAAATATTTTACTTTTCATTTATTTCTCTTCTTTTTAATATAATACCAACTATAATTAGCATTATCCCTATAAATAATATAATATTATATACATAAGTTATTTGACCTGTATCTACTAATGATGGAGTATTTGTAACTGTAAATGTATATTCATTTAAATTATAGGTAACAGTATAACCTTTTGGCAAATTAATTTCTTTTACAGAATAACTATCACTTTTAGGTAATCCTTCAATTACTATTTCCCAATTATTTTCTTCATTTAATGTAACAGTTTCAATTTTTTCTTTATCTTTATATAGTTCAATTGTTACATGATTAAGTATTTTATCTTTTTTGTCTGTATTCCATATTTTTTTTATTTTAATGTCTGTTAGATCTAATATTTCTATTTTAGGACTTGCATCAATATTATATTCAAATGAATTATTAATTTCTTTTGGTAACATAATTAATATTGGATCAATTTGAGAAAAATTTTTAATTTTATTTGTTTGTTTAATATAATATACTCCTAAATTTAAATTATCAAATAGTACTTTACCATTGCTATCTGTTATTTTAGTTGTTACATTTAATTTTTTATTTTGAATACATACTTCAATATTTTTGATATTTTCATCTGATAATTTATAATTACAATCATTTAATTCATCAATATATTCAAATACTAAATTATTATTAATTATATTAACTTTACCTATTTGTATTATTTGAATTTCTGCTCCAACGATATTATTTTCGCCTTTTAAATTTATGGAAATACTACCTTTTTTATTTAAATCAACTATATTATCAGCTTTGATATTTCCTATAAACATAACAAAGATAATTAAAATAAATATTATTTTTTTCATAAATCATTCTTCCTTTCCTTTTGGATAAATATATTTTTGATAGTCAATTTTCTTTTCAACTGGCTTTAATAATATTATTATCAATAAACAAAATATTATTGGTAGCGCGACTATTGGCATTACTACTAAAGTACTTATTTTAAATCCTTCAGTTGTTATAAATTTTTTTTTATTTTCAATGTTTTCTATTCTTTTACCTCGTACTAATAGTCTATGAGTATTTATTCCATAAGGTGTACATGTAAGCAATGTTACATAGTCATTATTACTATCTATTTTTAAATTGTTTACTTGATTTGGTTTTACAATTGTAATTTTATCTATTTGATATGTTATTGTTTGATCAAGTACTTGAATAACAAATGTATCGCCTATTTCTAGTTTATCTAAATCAGTAAATAATCTAAATGATGGTAATCCTCTATGTGCTGATAAAACACTATGTGTACCTTTCCCTCCGACTGGTAAACTAGTGCCTTCTAAATGTCCTACTGCTTTACTTAATACGTCAGCACTTGTTCCATGATATATTGGTAATTCAACCTTTATTTTATCTATTGTTAAATATCCAATCATTCCATGACCATTTAAATTCAATATTTCATTATAATTTTTTATTGTTTTATATGTTAATAATGGCCTTTTCATAGATAATAGTTTTTTATTATACTCATCTGCTTTATTAAAGTATTCTGTGTAATCTTCTTTTTTAATGTTTTTTAGTATTGATTCATAGTCAACTATAGCTTTTGATTGTACTTTTTGATTATAGTAATTACTTATTGATGGATATAATAATATTGCTAGGCCTATGAAGAAAAATAATACCATAATAATTGTAGTTTTATTCTTTTTCATAAGTCTTTTCACTTCCTTTTTTATAATATGCATACAAGGAAAGGCTTAAAGCCTTAACCTTGATATGTTTTATATTATTAAGCTGATATTTTTGATATTCTTAATTTTGTTGTTAGTAAGATACCACATGCAAGAACTGTTAATGTTCCCATAAGAATAAACATGAATGTTCCAAATCCACCTGTTGATGGTAATTCGGTTCCTGTAGTATTTACTACTTGAATACCACCTTCAACATAAGTAATGATGTTATTTTCAGTTTTAGTTTTTGCAGGAGTATTGTTTGCACTCATTTTAACTTCTACATCAGTTGCAAGTTTATTATAACCATCTGGTTGTTTAACTTCTCTTAGATAATAAATATCTTCATCTAATCCTTCGATTGTTACGTGTCCAGCAACTATATTAACACCTGTTTCTCCTTCTAAAGCAATACGGTAAGTATTATCTTTTCCTTCTACTTTAATAACAGGAATTAATTTTTTTTCTTTATCTAGTAAGATAAATTCAGCACCTTCAAGTTGAATTTTGTTACTATCTGTTTTAACTAAATCAAAACTAAATGTGTATGTTCTTGTTTCATCATATTCTGTTTTATGTTTATTACCATATTCAAGAATAGTTCTGTTATCGTTACCTTTCCCATATTCTTTATCAGTAATATTACCTATTACTGCATTTTCATTTAATAAAGCACTATAAGTAACAACTATTTTAGTATTTTCTGTAATAGTTTCAAGATATGTATTTTTGAATTCAATAGTAAATCCGCGTTCAGTAGTTGTTAATGTATAATCTGTATCTTTAGTAAGAGTTTTATCACCAACTGTAATGACAATTGAATTTTGATTTAATGTTAAACCAGTTGTCATTTCATCAACTAATTTATAATTTTTAGCTCCTTTTTTAGCGTTTATTGTTGTTTTAAATTCAATAGTATCGCCAGTTTGAGCTGTATTACTTTTTCCATAATTGCCAGTTGAATCTTCTTTAACTTCTTTTTCAATTGTTGGAGGAGTATTTTTTTCAATTACATTTGCACTTGGTTTAGTTGTTGTTAAACCACATAAAGCACCCATTGTTGAATCAACTAAATAATATCCTAAATCCAAATTAGTAAATTCTAATGCACCAGTAGTAGTTGCAGTTTTACTGTCTTCGGCAGCAATATTTTTTTCTTGGGCATATTTAATTGCTTCTTTAGCAAGTTCTTCAACACTAGCATTTTCTTTCCAAGTAACATAGCCTTGAGTGTCTGTTACAAAATATTTCTTTCCAGTTTCACTTTCAACAAAATCTTTCCATTTAGCAGTTGCTTTATATGCGAAAGCATTTTTTTCAGCATTATAAGATTCTAGATGTAACATTTCATAAATCTTATAAGTTTTACCATTTTCTGCATTTGTAATAGTTATTTTACCATTATTTTCAGCAAAAACAGGCATCATTCCTATTAATAGTAAACATACTACTAATACTAAATTTAATAGTTTTTTCATTTTATTTTTCCTTTCTTATTTTGAATTATACATATCTTTTAAGAGTCAGCTTATTCTCTTTTTCTTAAAATACATATAACATATATTAATAACTGAACCTCCTGTTAATAGAATTCCAGCTATTACTAGAATTAACATTCCTGAGCTTCCTGTTTCAGGCATTATATAACCACCAATATTAATAAATTTAATATTATTTGGTTTATCAGTTAATGTACCATTTAAATTTTTTCCAATAGTAATTTTATTATCATTTAGTTTGTAATTTACCTCATAACCTTCTGTTTCTAATTCTTCTATTTTGAAACTAGAATTAAAAGGTAAATTCTCTATATAAATTGTTTCATTATGTTTTAAATAAATTGTTGTTTTACCATTACTATCTAAAGTAATATAACCTGTTTCATTTCCTTTTTTATAAGGATATTCACCTACTACAGGTTTTCCATTATATGTAATAGTTAATGTAAATTTAAATGTACCAGAGTTTTCTATATTACCTTGAACTTCTTTAGAAATATTTAAATTACTTTTTATATAATCATTTATTATTTTATTACCTTCAATTTTATGAATCGTTTTATCATAAGCAACTTCTACATCATATTCAGATTCGTTTAATATATGACCATAAGGAGCATTTTTTTCTTTTAATTTATATTTATGTCCAGATGGGATATTAGTAAATTTAACTAATCCATTTGTATTAGAAATAGCTGTATATGAAAGTGTACTATCAGAAGGCTGTTTTCTTTCATTATGACATGGACAATCTTTAGAATGTACAAGTTCAAATTCAGCATTTTCTAAAGTAAAATTATCTCCTAAAGCAGAAACTTTTTGAAATTCTAATTCTCCTAAATATCCTACTATACTTGGAACTGGAAAATTAAGTTGGCCACTTGTAGATGTTTTATTTGTTTTAATTACATAATTAAGTGTTGTCTTTCCATTTGTTTCATATATTTTAAAATTACCAGTATTTTTATCTATTTCTTCAAAAGATGATAATTCATTTTGTAATCTTATTCTATAATGTAATTCATATACATAATATATTACATTTCCATTTTTTATTTCTGTTGGTTTTGAGTTTTTTAAATCCCAATTTATTTTGTCTTTATCATTATAACTTGCCGTATTATTACTATTATTTAAATTAACATTATCATTTAAATTTTTGTTTTTATCATATATGCCGATAAAATCTATATTTTTAACATTACTTGATGCATTCATCGGATCTTCAGCAACCCAAATTGCTTCTGATATTTCCATTATTTTTTTAAATATATTATTAAATGCTGATGTCATAGCATTTTTATCTGTTACATCCCAATAATTACTTGATCCAATCTTATTTTTTAACCATTCTTTATAAGCATCAGAACTATCAGCACTTCCTATTTCATAAATAGTTGACCTTCTATCAACAACAGAAAAGTCTTTTCCATTTGTTTGATCAATATACTGTTTTATTGTTTGACCGCCAACATCAACACCTATTGAATAAATATTAATTCCTTTAGTTTTTATTTTTGTTGCCATTTTTCTTGCTCTTATAGCTGCTTCATCACTATAACTAGCACCATAAGAACAAGGTATTTTTTGTCCTGAAGTATTATCATAAAATCTATCACCAGCACTATCATAAGGATCATATCCTATATAGCCATTATTAATATATGTTGTTGGAAAACCATCAGATAGAAATACAATATGTTTAGTACTAGCATTTGAATTATCTAACATATCGCCTGCCATTTTTAATCCAGCTTCAATATTAGTAAATCTTTTATGATTATTTGCATAATCATTACTATATATTATTTTATTTGTTTCATTAGTCATTGTAGATATTAATGTATTTGCTATATTTATATCAGTACAATCTTGTAAATTAAATATTTTATGAGCATCTGTATTAAAAGCAACAAAACCAATTTTTCGATTTGTAATTTTACTATTTCCAGATGAACGATTTGCAAATTCTTTAATAAAATTAGTTGCAGCTTCTTGGGCAGCACTTATTCTTGTTTTAGAAGTTCCATTAAATACATAGCTCATTGTATTAGATATATCCAAAACAATTACAACAGCTAAATCTGGTTCTTCTGCTTTTGTCCTTGTTTGAACTTTTAATGTAATATCAAAATAGTTTTCTAAATTATCTTTATTACTACTATAATTAGTTTCGGATATAGTTTTGCTAATAATAACACTACTATCATTTTTAGCTTTGCCACTATCTTTACCTTCCCAATTTTCACCCCCAAGACTTGTTACTTGTTTATAATTGTTAAGTACTATATTATCACTATAAACACTTAAAAAAGGGCAAACAGTAGCAATCAATAAACATAATATATATACAATTTTTTTTAAGTACTTCATTTAAAAACCTCCCTGAAAAATTTTTAATTTACACTACCTATTTTTTTTAATGGCCAAACCCTAAAAATTATTTTTCCAATTACATCATCATTGCTAATACAACCAATTTCACTATTTCTAGAATCAATAGTTATATCTCTTTTATCACTTAAAACAAACCATTTATTATCTTGTACCTGCAAAGGAAATTCAACATCACTATTACCTAATATTTTATTTTGAGCATAGTTTTCGTTTAATAATTCTCCATTTACATTTACGTTTCCATCATTATCAATATAAACCCAATCAGATGCTGATGCGATAACTCTTTTGATTAATATTTTATTACCATGATAAAAAGCAATAATATCTCCTTTTTTAATATTTTTAGTTTTAACACTCACTACTATTTCGTTTTCATTTAAAATAGGTGACATTGATGTTCCACTTATTTCAACTATTGGCATTAGTAATGATGCTATAATAGTTGCAATTGATGCTACTATTATTAAGCCATAAATTGTACTCCTTAATATTCTATTATATTTAGATTTATATGTTTCCCTTTTTAGTTCATTTTCAATATCATCAATATTATATTTTTTCATTTTCGTCTACCTTTAAATTTTCTCAAATCTTCTACTTTTGATTTAATTTCTGGATTTTCTTTAACAATATTCTTAACCTCTAATTCAACATTTTGTACAAATTCATTTGCTTCTTTTTCTCTTTTTTTGCACTTTCGTGCTGCTTCTTTTAACATTTTATTTTTTAAATTTTCAATTTCTTTTTCCTCTTTTTCTTTTAAGTCTTTTATATTACTTAAATAAATATCAGCAGCTTCTTGAGCAACACTAAATATTCCACTTAATTGAAGTGCAGCATCTGCTAGTGAACCAGCATTTTTGAAAATTACTTTTTTTGATTCTAATTTTTTATTTAAATTATCAATTTCATTTTCTAATTCTTCAATTCTTTTTGTTTGTTCAAGTAAAAGTTCAAGTAATTCTTTTCTACTTAGTTTTTTTAATTCTTTGTTCAAGCAAGACACCTCTATTCTAATTGTATTATCAATACCCTTAGAAAATGAATAATACCTTCTTTTGGTTATTTATTATAAAGAAAGTCAAATTAAAAAGTAAGAAAAAATTAAAAATTTACAAAAAAAAGAAGGAATTTTATCCTTCTAATTTTCTGCTTCTTCTAGCATCGAACCAATATATACGCCATATCCTTTTACAGGATTATCAATGATAACATGTGTTACTGCACCTATTATTTTATCATCTTGAATTATTGGACTACCACTCATACCTTGAACAATACCACCTGTTTTTTGTATTAATTTTTCATCGGAAATATGAAATAAAATATTTTTAATGTCATTTTTATTAATTTTTTCGATCACAATATCAAATTCTTCTACTTTTGTTCCATCTAAAACTGTTAATATTTTAGCATTTCCAACCTCAATTTCATCAAACGGCGCTACTTTATATAATTTTTTATTTGGTAAAGTACTTGTATAATTACCAAATATACCCTTATTAGTGTTTTCAAAAACTGTTCCTAATACATTATCAGCATAGTATTTTGCATTTTTTGCGCCTGGTATTCCTTTTGAACTCATTGTTATTCCTGTTATAGTTGATTCAAAAATGGAACCGCTACTTGAATTAAATAACTTCCCTGTAGTCTTTTCAATTATTTCATGCCCTAAAGCCCCAAATAGTCCTGTTTTTGGATCTATATATGTTAATGTTCCTATTCCTGTTATGCTATCTTTTACATATAAACCCGATTTATATATTCCATTTTCTAAAACAATATTTAAATCTGTTTTGTATTCTTTATTACCTCTAATATAATCAACACTAACAACAGACTTATTTTTAATTGCCCCAATAAAATCAGTACTTGATTTAATTGTTTTATTGTCAATTGTAGTAATTATATCTCCTACTTGTAATACTGTTTTTTTACCAATATCATATTTTCCGACAACAAGTATTCCTAAACTATTAACTTTTATACCAACAGTTTCTCCTCCAGCATAGATATAATCAGAATAAGCATATATATTTAGTGGCATAATAACTAATAGAAGAAGCATAATTAAGGCTTTTTTAAAATGCACTATTTCATCTCCTAACAGACTACATTATTATTATTGGTTTTTATAAATTTTTTATTAAGACAAAAAATACCAAAAAAAGAACTATTAGTCTTTTATTTCAAAATCTTCTAGTTCTCCATTATTTGCTACAATTTTACTTACTTTTTCTTCAACATTTTTTAATTCTTCATCACATGATTTTAATAAATCCATTGCTTTTTTATATTTTTTAAATGAATCATCTAAAGTTGATGTACCATTTTCTAATTCAGCAATTATAGATTCTAATTCCATTATTTTATCTTCGTATGTTTTATTCTTCATTTACTTCCTCCAAATTATTAACATTTGCTTCTATTAAACCATCAAATAATTTAATTTTAATATTGTCATTTTGTTTTAAATTTTTGATTGAATTAATTATGTTTTCATCTTTATATAAAACACTATATCCTCTTTTTAATGTATTAAGTGGATTTATAATTATTAATTTTTCTTTCATTTTTTCTAAATTTTTAATTTTATCGTTATACATAAAATTAGGATTAACTATTATATGATTATTATGTAAAATATTTAATTTATTTTTATTTACATTTATGATATTATTAATTATTGTATTTAATTTATCACTATACATAATTAATTTTTGTTTTTTATTATCATACATAATCATTGGATTTTTTAAAACAAATGAATTTTTAAATTTGTCCAATTCTAAATTAAAAATTTTGATTTTTTTTAAAATTGTTTCATTTAAACGAATTTTTAATTGATCATTATGTTTTATTAAATCAGTTAGAACAGGAGTTGCTAGCATAGCTCCAGCAGTTGGTGTTGCTGCTCTTACATCAGCTACAAAATCAGCTATTGTAAAATCAGTTTCATGACCAACAGCACTTATTATAGGTATTTTGGAGTTATATATAGCACGGGCAACTATTTCTTCGTTAAATGGCCATAAATCTTCAATTGAACCACCACCACGACCAACGATTAAAGTATCAATATTATAATTTTGCGCTAAATTAATATTACGAACAATATCTTCTTTAGCACCATCACCTTGTACTAAACTTGAAAAAACAATTATTTCTACAATAGGACACCTTTTTTTTATTGTTGTTACTATATCTCTAATAGCTGCTCCTGTTTTAGCAGTTATGACACCAACTCTTTTAGGAAAAAAAGGAATTATTTTTTTATGTTCAGAATTAAATAGTCCTTCTAATTCAAGTTTTTTCTTTAATTCTTCGTATTTTTTATATAAATTACCTACTCCGTCTTCTTCCATTTCATCAACGTATATTTGATAATTACCTGCTTGTTCATATATACTTACGCGTCCATGCACTAAAACTTTTGTTCCATCTTGAGGATTAAATTTTAATTTGAATGTATCACGAGAAAACATAATAGCATTTATTTTACTATTTTCATCTTTCAATGAAAAATATAAATGTCCTGTTGGATGTTTTTTAAAATTTGATATTTCACCTTTTAAATATACATTACGCATTTTAGTGCTATTGTCAAACATCAATTTTAGGTATTTTGTAAATTCACCTATTGTTTGATAATTCATTCATTTACCTCTTCATGATATATTTTATCTAAAACACCGTTTATTAATTTTACTACTTTATCATCACTATATGTTTTTGCTAATTCAATAGCTTCATTTATAACAACTATATCAGGAGTAGTAGAATATATAAGTTCATATATAGCCATTCTTAATATTGCAATATCAGTAAATCCTAATCTATCTATCGTCCAATCTTTCATATATTTATTTGCTAAATTATCTATTTCATTTTTATATGTAATTGTACCATATACTATTTCTTTAACAAATTCATTATCAATTGCAATATTTTCTTTAATTAAATCATCAACGTTATAATCAATTTTATTTTTATCAAAAACTGCCATTTGATAAAGAATTGTCATTATTTTTTTTCTTAATTCACTTCTTGTTTCCATTTATTTCACCTCAAATAATTATATAATATTTTTAATTATAAATAAATATTATTTTATCATTTCCTTTAATTTATATAAAATATTTAAAGCTTCCATTGGTGTTGTATTCATTGGTTCTATTTGTTCTATTTTTTCTTCAATTTCACTTTTTTTATTTATTAATTCATCAAGTGGTAAGCTTTCTTGTATTTTAATATCCCTCTTAATTTCTTTATTTTCATATATATTTAGTATTTGATCTGCTCTTTTGATTAAATTGTCTGGTAATCCGGCTAAACGAGCAACATGGATACCATAGCTTTTGTCAATACTTCCTTCTTCTATTTTATGAAGAAAAGTAATATTTCCGTTTTCTAAATGAGCACTTACATGTATATTTTTTAAATGTTTTAAACTATTTTCCAAATCAGTTAATTCATGATAATGTGTACTAAATAATGTTTTACATTTTATATTATCATGTATATACTCTATTATTGCTTGAGCAAGCGCCATTCCGTCAAAAGTAGCTGTTCCTCTTCCTAATTCATCAAATAATATTAAACTTTTTTCAGTAGCTTTTTTAATTGCCATATTTGCTTCATTCATTTCTACCATGAATGTAGATTCACCGCTTACTAAATCATCGCTAGCACCTATTCTTGTAAATATTTTATCAAAAATTGGTAAATAAGCTTTATCAGCCGGTACAAATGATCCTATTTGAGCCATTATTACTGTAATTGCAAATTGACGCATATAAGTTGATTTTCCAGCCATATTTGGTCCTGTTATTAAAAGTATGTTGGTATTTTTATCAAATTTTATATCATTTTTTACATAATTGTTTATTACTTTTTCTATTACAGGATGTCTATTTTCTATTATTTCTATTTCATTGTTATTTGAAAATATTGGCCTTACATAATTATTTTCTTCAGCTATAGTTGCAAATGATTGAAGTACATCTATTTCACTTATAATATGAGCAATATCTTGTAATTTTACAATATATTCTTTTACTTTATTTCTGATTTCAATAAATAAATCATATTCTATTTTAATTATTTTTTCTTCAGCATTTAGTATTAAATCTTCTTTTTCTTTTAAAACTTTACTTATATATCTTTCGGCACCTGCTAATGTTTGTTTTCTTTCATAACCATATTCATCTTTTACTAAATCCAAACTTCCTTTGGATACTTCAATGTAATATCCAAAAACTCTATTATATCCTACTTTTAAATTTTTAATACCTGTTCTTATTTTTTCTTCATTTTCAAATTGAGCAATAAAATCTTTGCCATTTTTTCTGATATTTTTTAATTCATCTAATTCTTTATTATAGCCATCTTTTATTAATCCGCCTTCTTTTAAAGTAATTGGGGCATCTTCATTTATACTTTTAGCAAGTAATTCATATAAATTAGTTGGTACTTCAAATGTATTGGGATATTCTAATTTCTTTAATATTTCTAGTATTTCTGGTAATTTACTTAATGAATTTTTAAGTTGTAATAAATCTCTTGCAGTCGCTGCTCCTAACGCAACTCTTCCTGTTAATCTTTCAATATCATAAACACCATCTAAAGCATCTCTTAAATCACTTTTTAATATAAATTCTTTGATTAATTTTTCTACAATATCTAATCTTTTATTTATTAAATTTTCATCTATTAATGGATTTTCGATATAATTTTTTAACATTCTTGCACCTGGTGCAGTTTTAGTTTTATCTAATAGCCATAGTAAGGAATATTGTTTTTGTTTTAATCTTAATGTTTCAGTTAATTCTAAATTTCTTTTAGTATGAATATCCATTTTTAAATATTCATTTGTTTTTATTACTTTAGCTTTCATTAAATGAGATAGATCTTGCATTTCAAGTTTTAATAAATAATTTACTAAATATTCTATTGCTTTTATATATCTTATATCTTCAATATTTTCATATATGTATTTATACTCTGGCAAATTTTTTATTTCATTTACAATTGTTACGTCTATTTTATAATGTTCCATTAATAAATTTTTAATATTAATATCACATTTGTCATTCATTATTAATTCTTTAATACCTATATTTACTATTTCACTTATTATGCTTGATATATCATGATTTACTAAAGTAACATTTACTTCTCCTGTTGATAAATCAATATATGATAGTGAATATATATGTTCAAAATCAATTAAAGCACCAATATAATTATTTTCTGTTTCAAGTAAATTTTCATCGATGATTGTTCCTTTAGATACTATTTTAGTTAATCCTCTTTTTACAACACCTTTTGCTTCTTTAGGATCTTCTAGTTGTTCACAGATACCTACCTTATGACCATTTCCAACTAATTTTTCTAAATACATATTAATTGCATGATATGGTATTCCACACATTGGTATTCTTTCATCTAATCCTGCATTTTTACCTGTTAATGTTAATTCTAATTCATGACTTACATTGATTGCATCTTCAAAAAACATTTCATAAAAATCGCCTAATCTGAACATAATTATTATATCAGGATTATTTTGTTTTATTTCCATATATTGTCTCATCATTGGACTTACTTTATTTATATCTACATCACTTATTTTCATGTCGTTCAACTCCTTAATAATTATATAATATTTTAATTTTTTTTGCTAGTAAAAAAGAACTTTTGTTCTTTAGTTTTTTTCAAGAAGAAAATTACTTAAATATTTAGGATCTTTATCTTTAAATACAATATCATATATTAAATCTATTATTGGCATATCAACATTTTTATTTTTTATTAATTTATAAATACTTTTTAATGTATATAGTCCTTCAATTGTATTATTTTTTATATAATCCTCTTTATCTTCTCTTTTACCTATTATATTTCCAAATGTAAAATTGCGACTTTTATATGATGTACATGTTAATAATAAATCACCAAATCCAGCATAAGAAAGAATTGTTTTTTTACTTCCTCCTAATGCTTTAATTAGATTTTTTATATCATGTAATGATTCTGTAATAAACATAGCTTCCGTTGATTCAGGATATCCTAAACCATTTAATATTCCAGATGCAATCGCGATTACATTTTTAATTGAACCACATATTTCTATTCCAATTACATCTCTTGTTTCTCTTAATTTTATGTTTGTATTTTCCAATGCTTTTTTAATTATATTGATTGTTTTTTTACTTTTACTTGCTACAGATAATCCTATGGGACTATTTGTTATTATATCTGCTGCAAATGATGGCCCAGATATAAGGGCAATATTAGTTGATTTATTATATTTTTTAAATACATCAATTGGAAAAAGACATGTTTCTTGTTCAATTCCTTTAGTTGCTATACAAATATATTGTTTTTTTATTAAACCTTTTAATTCTTTAGAAATACTATCTACAAATTTTGCTGGTACCGCTATTAATAGTAAATCTACTTGGGCAACTTCTTTTAAATCAAGTGTTATTTTTATATTGTCATCTAATTTAAAATTAGGTAAAACTTTTTTATTTGTTCTTTCTTCTTTTAATTCTTGATATTCATTTTCTAATTTAGTCCATATTATTACATCATTATTTTTATTAAATATTTTTGCTAGGGCAAGTCCATAAGCACCTGCTCCTATTATTCCTACTTTCATAATTCCTCCGTTTTTCGTTTTATAAAATAAAAAATATAAGAAAACATTTCAATGCTATTACATATTAAACCTATATAAGCTGAAACAAAATAATCATATATTATCCATATAATAGAACATAGTAAAAATATTTTTTTTATTAAAACTATATTATTTTTACTTAACACATAAGCGTATAATAAATTGATAATTAATGGAATAACACTTATTATAAATATATAATTATTCATATCATGTATTGTACATAATAGCCCTATTAAAAGGGTTAATAAAATAATAAAATATGTACTTATTTTATTATTATTTTTATAATATACAATATTTCTTATTAAACCAACCAAATTTAATATACTTGCTGAATATACACCTAATAGGATATATTGTAAAAAGAAGAAAAAAGAAAATAAGCTTTGAAATAATAATATTTTGCTTTTTTCTTTTACTTGTGTACTAATCATTAAAAATATAAATCCTATTAATGCACATATATGGGCTGGTATATTTTCTAAAATACTTTCAATCATTTTACACCTCTAAAAGAAAATGGCTACATATATTTAGCCATCGACTTCATCATTTGATTTACTTGTTTTTGACTTGGTGTTCTTCCCATTTGTGTCATCATTGCTTTTATCATTTGTTCATTTATTGGCGGATTTTTTTTCATATATTTTTGCATTACATTTCTAGCTATAAAGAAACCTGCTATAAATCCCGCAATTAACCCTCCAAGTAAATATAGTACATCGATTAACCATTGTGGCATAATTTCATCTCCCATTTAATTTTACTATAATTTATTTAAATTTACAACACCTTTTGAAATATAAAAATAATTATCGTGTATAAAATCACATCCAAATAAATTGTTTGTTTCTATTTTTAGTCTATTAAATATATCAGGATATAATATATTTGATACTATTATTATTCTTGAGTATTTAATTATTATAATTGTTATTTCTTCGTTTAAACATATAAAATATTTTTCAGATATTTTTTTAGCATTATAATCTTTTAGTATTTCTTCTATTTTATTTTTATTAATAGGATTACATGTTTCTTTATATAATAATTCTCCATAATTAATATATTTTAAATTTAATGTGTATAATGTTTTTAATAATCTATATAAATTATTGTCATTTTTAAATTTATTTTTTATATCGAATACATAATATCTATACATATATATATCACCTTTTATATTTTATAATATGGATATTATTTATTTTGTCAAAAAAAGGATTTAATTTTCATTAAATTCTTTTAATTTATTATATTCAATATCTGATACTTATGCACACCATTCAGTGGAATTATTTTTATTTGTTATAATACATATTTTTTAACTATACTGATATAAACTATTAGATATGGTATTGATATTAAAAATCCTGCTAATACATCACTTGTATAATGAACTCCTAAATAAATTCTGCTTATTCCTATTAAACAGATTAAAATACCAAGTAATATTATTAATGAGTATTTTAAGTATTTATTTTTTATATATTTATAGATTAAATACATTAAATATCCATAAAAAGCCATTGAAACCATTGAATGACCACTTGGAAAACTATAGCCACTTTCATTTATTATTCTAAATTCTTCTGGTCTTGGTCTTTGTAATATATTTTTTAATATCATATTTAATCCTGTTATAATAATTAAATTTGTAAATATTGTTAGACTTATTTTTTTATTTTTTATGAATATAAAAAATAGAATTGTAAGACTAATTAATATTGTAGCACCTCCAAAATTGGTAATAAATTTAGCGATTGGTGTTGCAAAATCTGATATTAAATAGGTTGATATAATCTTATAACCTATTATATCTCCTTGCATAATTTCTTTATTAAATACATCTTTAGCTAGCGCTAAAAAGAAAATTAGACAAACAAATAATATAATCCATTTTGATTTTTTTATTATTTTTTTCATTTTTACCTCTTTATATTTTAAATTACATTGAATATTTTGGGCGCAAACGTACTTTTTATTCAATGAAATATTATATTTTAACTGTTTATATAATAACACAAAAAAGAAAATAACTCTATAATTTTATAAAAGTAATTTAATTTATTTCTAATTTTTTTAATCATGCATCAACTTTATTTGGTGTTTCTTCCATATTTGATCGATATATATCAAAACCATTAGTAATTACATCTGCATCTTTTAATTTATTTTTTATAGTTTGAGGAGTACCTGATAAGCCACTACCTCCATGACTACAAAATGGAATAACTATTTTTCCATTTAAATAATTGTTTTCTAAAAATGTGTTAATAGTTGGTGGAAGATCAGCGTTCCCAATTGGATACCCTGTAAATATAGTATCATAAGTTTTAATATCAATTTCCATTCATAAATAAAATTTTACTCACTTTAATTATTCTTTTCACTTAAATAATACACCCGTACCTAACTATCGTGTCAAGAAAAAAAGAAAGTATTTTACACTTTCTATATTTCTTGAACAATAAGTAATATCATTGGTTTAGTACCAATTTCATTATAAAAATACTTACCCAATTCATCCCTAATACCAAGTTTTACCTTATTATAATCAATAAAGTTAGGCTTTGTATTATCATTGACTACTTTAGTTACAATATTCACAGCTTCTTTCATAACATCTATATTATCCCTAACATAAACAAAGCCTCTTGAATGAATCTCTACTTGATGTCTTAATTTTTTTGTCGATTTATCAATAGTTACAACAGCAACAACAACACCATTATCACTTAACATTTCACGATCTTTTAAAACGATTTCACCAACATCACCAACTTCACCATCAATCAAAAGTTCATCAGTTGGTATTTTTATATTGTCATTAACTAATTTACCATTTTTAAAATAGACAACGTCACCATTTAACTTACATAAAATATTTTCTTCATTCATTCCAGCAATTATAGCAGCCTTTTTATTTGCGACTTCATGTCTATATTCACCATTAACTGGCATATAATATTTAGGATTTAGTAAATTTATCATTAACATTAAATCCTCACTTGAAGCATGATGTGATAAATATTTACTACTTAAATCAATTAAATTACAACCTATTTTAGCAATACCATCTAATAATTTAGAACTACTTTTTTCCATACCAGGAAATACTGGTGACATAAATAATACAGTATCTTTTTTATTTAATTTAATAAATTTATCATACCCTTTAATAATCCTTAAAAAATTAGAAAATGGTTTTTCACGATCATCAGCAATAAAAACAATAATATTTTTATCATTAACATGACTTATAGTTTTAATTCTATTAACATCAAACTTCATATATTTTAATTCTATTGAATTTAAAATAATATCTTGAAGTCTCTTACCAATAATAACAACATTTCTATCAGTGTGCATAATACCATTAAATAATTCTTGTATTTTATAAAACTGATTAGGAAAAACACTAATAAGGATGCGATCATCTTGATCCAAAATTTCATTAACAACAGGTGCGATTCTATTATTTGGAGCAGTAAAACCTTTTTTATCAGCATACATTGATTCACTTAATAAACATAATACACCTTGTTTGCCAATATATGCAAGTTTACCAATATCAGTTTTATATGGTCCAAGCATTGATGAATCAAACATAAAATTACCAGTATAAAATATTGCTCCATCAACTGTATTAATAACATAACCAACACTATCTGGAACAGAATGAGTTAGATTTATTGGAAAAATACTTACTTTTCCGAAATTTAATTTAACATGAGGCTTAATTTCAATCAATTTTGAATAATTAATTTTTGATTCCTCTAACTCTCTTTTGATAATCTCCATTGTAAATTTAGTTGCATAAACAGGAATATTATCAAGTTCTGGAAGTATATCAGGTAAAGCACCCATTTGTTCATCATGACCATGTGTTATAAAAATACCTTTAATTCTTTTTTTGTTTTGAATTAAATAATCATATTTAGGAATTATATAATCTACACCAAGCATTTTATCATCAGCATATTTTAAACCAGCATCAAAAACAAAAATACTATTATCAATATCAACAATATACATATTTTTACCAATTTCATTTAATCCACCTAAAGCGAATATCTTAATTTTTGCCATTTTTTTCCTCCCTTCTTTATTTTACTATTATAATTTTAACACATTTTTAATATATTGAAAAGAAAAAGTTAAAATACTAAATTTAATGTTTTTTCTAAATCCATATTTTTTAATTCTTCATAAGCATCTATATCACCTATATTAGCTTTTTCAATTAAATACTCAATATAAGGATCATCACTCTCGCCTTTTACTTTTCTTATATCATTTGAAACATTTTTTTCTTTGTATATATGTTCTAGCATATATAATTTTCTAATTTGTAAATATTCTTTTGCTAATTCTTTTATAATATCGCGATGTATTTTATTTAATTCATTAACTGAACCAACTTTTTTTAAAACACGATACTCAAGTAATTTATTATAAATATAATCATTTATATATGAATGATTATGTGCATACTCTGGTAAAAGTGTATTTACATTTGTTAATAAATACATTACTAATTTATTAAAAAGAGAATTATTTATATTATTTATCTCAATTAGTTTTCTATCATTTTTATATAAACAATCAAAATATCTATTAGACTTATTATATTTATATGTTAAAGCATAATATAGTATTTCTCTATCTTTTAAATATCCTCTTTTATATAAATAATTAGTTAAATCAGCACTATCTGTAAATAAAGTTGTAAATTTATCTGCTTCTAAAATAGTCATTTTTTTACCTGTTTTAGATTTTATTATTTTAATATTCAAATTTTTATCAAAACAAACTAATTCATATCTTCCCATTATTTTATTTTACCTTTTTCATTTATTAAAAATTCATCTATTATTTTATGTACTGAAGTATTAAAATTATTTAAAACTTTAATTTTTTCTTCTTCTTTTAATTTTCTTCCAAAAGCTTTGGCATATTTACTAATTACTTCATCATTACTATCATATATCATTATATTAATTTGACCATTTTTGGTATTTAAACTATCTATTAATGCTAGTAGATTATTATCTCTTACCTTTTTCATATAATTAAAATAAGCATTTCTATATATTTCATTTTTTTTATTTATAAATTCATCAATAGTTGTATCAACTGCTAAATCATTATCTTTATATATTAAACGAGCAATCGTTCTAACATTTTCAATACTATCAAAATAGGTAAAAGTATGTATTTCTTTAGTTGTATTACTCATAATTGATATTACATTAATATCCATATCTATACCTCCAAGTGCCTTATAATATATCATTTTTTGTTGTTATTGTCAAATTATTTATAAATTACATATAAAAAGCATGAGTATAAACTCATGCTTGATATGTACAATTTGAACAATGCACTTTTTTATTTTTTTCAAGTAATAAATTACCACATTCTGGACATTTAGTTCCTGTTGGCATATCCCAATATGCTGTTTTACATTCTGGATAATTAGAGCATCCATAAAATATTTTACCTTTTTTACTTCTTTTTTTTATTATTTTTCCATTACAATTTGGACAATTACATATTTCTTCTTTATTTTCTTCTTGTTTTATATATTTACAGTTAGGATAATTACTACATGCTATAAATTTACCGTATTTTCCTTTTCTATATACTAATGGACTATTACATTCTGGACATAATTCTCCTGTTTCTTCTGCTTCTTTTTTAGGCATTTCTTTAAAAGCAGTTTCTACATATGGTTCAAATTCGTTATAAAATTGTTTTAATGTTTCATTCCAAGATCTTTTACCTTCAGCAATTTCATCGAGATTATTTTCCATTGATGCCGTATATTTTACATTTATTAAATGACTGAAGTATTGTTCTAGTTTTTCAGTTATTTCAACCCCTATTTCTGTTGGTACAAATTTTTTGTCTTGTATATTAACATATCCTCTTTCTTTTATTGTATCAATTATTTTTGCATATGTACTTGGTCTTCCGATTCCTAAATCTTCCATTTCTTTTATTAGTTTGGCTTCTGTATATCTAGCAGGTGGTTTTGTAAAATGTTGTTCTTTTTCTATTTCTTCTGATATTAAAATATTTGTTTTATAATCTTTAAAGTTTGGTAATATACAATCTTGTACATCTTCATAATCTTTATATACTTTTAAATATCCATCGAATGTAATAACACTACCTGTTGCTTTAAAACCATAATCATTATTTAATAAATTAATTGTGGTTTGCTTATATTTAGCATTTTTCATTAATGAAGCTAAAGCTCTATAGTAAATTATTCTATATAGTTTATATTCATCTGGTGTTAAATATTCTTTTATTTCTTCAGGTATTCTTTTAATACTTGTAGGTCTAATAGCTTCATGAGCATCTTGAACATTTTCTGTTTTTTTAGATACTTTAACACTACCTAAATATTCTTCACCATATTTATTTCTAATAAATTGATATGTATCATTTATAAAGTCATTTGATAAACGAATAGAATCAGTACGCATATAAGTAATTAAACCAACTGTTTCTCCTGGTAAATCAATTCCTTCATATAGTTTTTGAGCTACACTCATTGTTTTTTTGGCTGTCATTCCTAATTTAGTAGATGCTTCTTGTTGTAGTGTTGATGTTATAAATGGTGGTTTTGAATTTCTTGCTTTTTCCTTTTCTGTTATATTTTCTATTTTAAAGTCTTTATTTAATTTTTTTAATATATTGTTTGCGTCTTCTTCAGTTTTTATTTTTATTTCTTTACCTAAATAATTATCTAAATCAGCAGAAAAATTAGAAAATATAGCTTTTATTGTCCAATATTCTTCTTCTTTAAATTTTTCAATTTCTCTTTCTTTATCAACAATTAATTTTAGTGCGACTGATTGAACTCTACCAGCAGATGATCCATTAGTTTTAGCTTGCATCAATTTACTTAAACGGAATCCTATTATTCTATCTAGTATTCTTCTTGTTTCTTGTGAATTTACTAAATTCATATCTATGTCTCTTGCATGATTAAATGAATCTAGTATTGCATTTTTTGTAATTTCATTAAAAACAATTCTTTTATAATTTTTATTATTTAAATCTAAACATTCTTTTAAATGCCAACTTATTGCTTCTCCTTCACGATCAGGGTCAGTTGCTAAATAAACATTATCTACTTTTTTAACATCATCATTTAATTCTTTGACGACTTTTTTCTTTCCTGTTATATATGTATAATCTGGTTTAAAATCATTTTCTATATCTACACCTAAACCATATTTTCCTTTAGTTGATAAATCTCTAATATGTCCTTTGCTAGATACAACATGATAGTTTTTACCTAAATATTTTTCAATTGTTTTTGACTTACTTGGTGATTCTACAATTATTAAATTTTTTGCCATCACTTCGCCTCCCATTAATTTATACACTAAAATTTTAAATATGTCAATATTTATATATTATGGTGTTTTAAAAAAAATATGGTATATTAACCATATTATATATTATTAATTTGAGTGATGTCTTATAAGTCTTGAACCAGTTGAAGAACTATTATTTGTACTACCAGCAATATAATCAGCTTTAAAAGAATACATTCCTGCTTCATCATCACTCATATAATAACCACCTGTTATAAGAACTGCATTTCCTGTTTTTTGTTCGTAATAGTCTGTAATACTATTACCAATTTCAGTTTGTACTGCGATTGGTAACCCTATTAAAGGATTGTTGCTATCATAACCTAGTTTTGTTATATAACCGTTAGTATTAGAATTTACATAACCCAATGCTTTATAGTTTCCATCAAATACATCTGATGCAAATGTTTTATAATCATAATTTATATATGCTTGATTATCTTTTATATTTATCCCATCTATAAATTCATGTACATTTCCATATAATCCTTCAATACCTCTATAAATTACATTAAGCCATGCACCTACAATATATCCGGATTTCATCCCTAATGAATCAGTGTATCCGCCTAATGTAGCAGTTCCACCACTTCCACCATCAATATGACCTTTGCCTAATACAGTTTGTGAGTCATAGTTTGCATATTCAACTAAATATAATTGTTGTATAATAAACCAGTGATAATCCATTAATGAAAATTCACTTCCTAATTTTTGAGCACTTGCTCTAAATGTTTCAATTGTTGATTCAGCGGATGGGCAAGCACCACTTATAGAATGAGCTTTAAAATCTTCTGCATTACCTGGTTGGTTGCAAGATGAAGAATAAGCACTTTTTCCACCACTTATTTCATATCTTCCAACACTAAATGGTTCTGAATATGAATATCCATCCTTATTATATTTTGATATATATTGATATTCTATACCATCAACTACTTCTCTTTTATAATAAAATCCTGGTATATAAGTTAATACTTCCCCATTTGTTCCATCAAATTTAAAATTGCTATCCCCAATCCATGCCGTTACTTCTTTAGTTATAGCATTATAATTATAACTTTTTATATCACTCCATGGATATATATTATCAAAATCATTTTGGGGATTAGTATTATTTGGTTTAACAGCATTTGCAACTAAACCAACACTATCATTAATTCTTTCCCAAGCTGGAGATGTACTATTAGTATCTCTCTTAACACCATAAGTATAAATATTAAGTTGTTTACCAACAATATTTACACTTACCTCGATCTTCTTATTTTGAAACTGTATATCTAAATCATTATACTCACCACTATCATAAGGCCATTCCCAGTATATAGTATGACTCTTTTCCATAGTACCACTAGTCAATAAATAATCACTTATCTTATCAGTTTGAATATCTAACACTTTAGTTTTTGCTTCGTCCAAATAAAACTTCATATTAGTAGGTACACTTGTACTATTAAAAGAAATAGTATACTCAATATTAACACTAGAACCATTTGCTTTCGCAACTAAATCAAACTTTCCCTTATCTCCTGGAACAATAAAAGTTTTACTTTCATCACCAGTAGTTTTTGCTAAATCAATTGACTTAAAAGTCGCATTATTATATAAAACATCAAAAACAAAATCACCAGCATTTGCACTTATACTCCCACTTACAACATTCATATAATAAGCATATGTGCCAATATAAATAAATGTTAAAGCAAGTAAAATTAATGATAATCCAAATATTTTATTTTTTTTCATAACTCACCTTCCTATAAAAATATTATCTTTTTACAATAAACATTGTATCATTTTAAAAACATAAAATCAATATAGACAATTTTAAAAAAATATTTTATAATTTAAATGGTGAATAAAAATGTTAATAAGAGAAATAAATAAAGAAGAATTAAATAATTATTTAAGTAAAATACCACATTCATTATATCAAACTGAAGAATATGCTAAAACAATGGAAAAACAAAACTTTAATATTAAAATACTAGGACTAGAAGAAAATGGAAATATAATAGGAAGTACTATATTATTAATAACTAAAAAAATTGGATTTACATATGCATTTGCACCAAGAGGATTTGTTATTGACTATAATAACAATCTCCTTTTAAATAAATTTACAAGCGAAATAAAAAAATACTGTAAAAAAAATGGAATAGTCGCAATTAAATTAAATCCAAGAATAATAAAAGAAGTAAATGGTAATATTAATAATAATTATAAAGATATATGTAGTAACCTAAACAAATTAAAATATATACATTTAGGATATAATGATTTCTTTGAAAGTTTTAAACCAAGATTCGAAGCAATAATTGAAATTAAAAATAAAAATGAAATGTTTAAAAACATAAAAAAAGAATACCGAACGAAAATAAGAAGTGCAATAGATAACGGAGTTGAAATACATAAAGGAACATATGAAGATTTAAAATATTTATATCTGCAAACAGAAAAAAAATATCCAAGAGATTTATTATATTTTCAGTATTTGTACTATTATTTTAACCAAAATAAAAAAATAGATTTATTTTATGCTAAATTAGATTGTGAAAAATTATTAAATAAATTTAGAAATTTATACATTAAACAAGAAAAAATATGTAATGAAATAAATAACCAAATGGAAATAGAACACTCAAATAAATTAACAGCAATAAAAATTGAAGCAGATAATTTACTCGGAAAATATCATGATCAACTAACAACAGCAAGTAAAATGATACAAAGATATCCAAAAGGAATAATAATAGCATCTGCCCTATTTATAAAAGAAGATAACGAAGTATATATGATAATGGATGGATTTGATAAAAACTATAAAAGATATAATGCAAAACATTTACTAATATGGGAAGCATTAAATTATTATAAAAATTATAAATATCTTAATTTAGGAGGAATAACATCATTAAAAGAAGACAAATATAAAGGATTAAATAATTTCAAAATGAATTTTGGAAGTACAGCATATGAATATATTGGCGATTTAGAACTAATATGTATACCAAGTAAATACTTTTTACTAAAAAATGCTATGCCTTATCAGAATATTATCAAAAAATGATTTATTTATAATATTATATATGATATAATAAATTAGAAAGGATGGAAATATGAAAAAAAATATTTTATTATATGGCTCAATTATAGTCGCTTTATTAATAGTATTAGTCCTTATTTTTACAAATAAAAGTAATGGAACACTAAATGATACAAATAGTATGAAAAGTGGTTTAAAAACTATTTATAAAGGATTATCATTACCAGAATTAGATATTAAAGTTCTAAAGAATGACAACGACATAAAAGGATATACTAATTTAGAAAATGTAGACGATATTGAAGCTGTTGTAGCTTCGGAACCATTAATAAATGCACAAGCTTATTTAGCACTTCTAATCAAAGTAAAAGATCAAGCAAATGTTGAAAAAGTAAAAGAAGATTTATATAACAGTATTGATATGAATAGATGGATTTGTGTAAGTGCAGATAAATTATATATAACAAATAATGGAAATACAATATTTTTAGTAATGTCTGAAGAAGATTGGGCAAAAGAAGTTTATAATAGTTTTAAAAATTATGTAAACAATAATATTGGAAAAGAACTTGAAAAAAATAATTAAAGCACCATAAATGGTGCTTATTTAAAAGGAGGAAAAAATGTTATTTACAAGTATAAGTTTTTTATATTACTTTTTACCAATTATTTTAATTATATATTTTTTAGTTCCTAATAAATTTAAAAATATAATATTATTAATATTTTCACTTATTTTTTATTTATATGGTGAACCTAAATATATTTTATTAATGTTATTTGAAATTTTAATTGCTTATATTGGAGGTATATTAATAGAAAAAGATAAAAGTAAATTAACAATAATATTATTAATACCTATAATTTTATTATTATTTTTTAAATACACAAACTTTTTTATAACAAATATTAATAACATATTTAATTTAAAAATTAATTTACTTAATATATCATTACCAATTGGGATATCTTTTTATACTTTTCAAATTATAAGTTATTTAATAGATGTATATAGAGGAACAGTAAAAAGTCAAAAAAACTTTATATTACTTGCTACATATGTTTCTTTATTTCCTCAATTAATTGCAGGCCCAATAGTTAGATATGAAACAATAGAACATGAATTAACAAGTAGGAAACATTCATTTGAATTATTTGCTTTAGGAACAAGAAGATTTATTATTGGTTTAAGTAAAAAAATATTGATCGCTAATGTACTTGGTGAAATTGTTAAAATTAATCCTTCTTCAACAATATTTTATTGGATAAATGCTATAAGCTTTATGTTACAAATTTACTTTGATTTTTCAGCTTATTCAGATATGGCAATAGGATTAGGAAAAATATTTGGATTTAATTTTCTTGAAAACTTTAATTATCCCTATATATCAAAAACAATAACAGATTTTTGGAGAAGATGGCATATATCACTTGGATCTTGGTTTAGAGATTATATATATATACCACTTGGAGGGAATAGAAAAAACCAAATAAGAAATATATTAATTGTATGGTTTTTAACAGGATTTTGGCATGGAGCTAGTTGGAATTTTATAATATGGGGATTATTATTTGGTTTTACATTAATAATTGAAAAACTTTATTTAAAAAAATATTTGGAAAAATTTAAAATTATTAATCATATTTATGTTTTATTTATTGTAATGATTAGTTTTATTATATTTAACTCCCCTACTTTAAACGATTCATTAATTAAAATAAAAGGGCTATTTAATTTGAATAACATTATAGATTATTATACTATTTATTATATTAAAAATTATATTGTTGTTTTAATAATCAGTATAATAGGTTGTACTCCTTTAGTAAAAAAAGAAATTGAAAAATTAAAAAAAATAAAATCTTTAAATTTTTTATTTAATATACTTGAACCAATATTTATAATAATATTACTAATATTATGTACATCATATTTAATAGATAATTCTTATAACCCATTTTTATATTTTAGATTCTAGGAGGTTTTATGGAAAAAATAAAAAATATTATAATTTCTATTTTCTTTGTTTTATTTATAAGTATAATTTTTGTTTTAAATCTTATTACAAAAGATCAAGATATATCAATTTCTGAAAGAAGAAAATTAGAACAATTTCCTAAATTTACTATAAATAATATTATAAATGGAACATTTTTTAAAAAATTTGATAAATATACAACAGATCAATTTATAAAAAGAGACGATTTTAGAAATATAAAAGCAAATATTCAATTAAAATTAAGAGGTAATTATAATAATTTATATATTTATAATGATTATATAATTGAACAATTATATCCTTTAGATATTGAATCAGTTAATAATGTAGCTGATAAAATAAATTATATAAAAAATACATATTTAAAAAATAATAATATATATTTATCTATTATACCTGATAAAAACTATTTTATTAATGAGAATAATTTAAAATTTGATTATAATAAAATGGTTGATATTTTAAAAAGTACAAATATTAAATATATTGATATTTTTAATGAATTAAATTTAAACAATTATTATTTTACTGATAGTCATTGGAAACAGGAAACATTAAATAATATTGTTAATAAACTTAGTATAGAAATGAATTTTAATACAAGTAATTATACTATTGAAGACAATACTTATTTTAAAGGTGTTTATGCTAGTAGATTACCTATTAAAGTTAAAGAGGATAAAATAAAATTATTACATAATGATATAATTGATAATGCTATTGTTTATGATTATGAAACAAATGAATATACAAATATATACAATTATAATAAATTAGATAAATATGATACTTATTTATCTGGTGCCAAAGCATTACTTGAAATTCAAACAAATAGTAATTCTGATAAAGAACTAATTGTTTTTCGAGATTCTTTTGGTAGTAGTTTAGTTCCTTTATTAACAGCAGGATATAAAAAAATAATTGTTGTTGATACAAGATATATATCATCTAAAATATTAAATGATTTTATAAATTTTGATAATAAAGATGTACTATTTATTTATAGTACTTCATTGATTAATAATAGTTATACATTAAAATAAGCATCTATTTAAGGATGCTTTTTATTTTATTATTAACAGTATTAATATCCATTCCATAAGTAATAGATTTATCATATAATATATTTATTAAAATGATATCCATATCTGTTGGATACTCTATTAAACTACCATAATCATATAAAACACTATTTTTAAATTTTTTGGTATCATTTTTTAAACCTATTGAATGAAGTATTTCTTCAGCTATTACTGAATTTTTAATATTTTGATTTAAATCATAATTTATCATTATATTACTTTTAGTAATTATATTGTCGCCAGCAAAAGTATTTTCTGAATATCCTTCAACACCAGCAACTTTTGTTTGGGCGTGCAAATAATTATAATCAACAAAATCTATTATTAGATTTGCGTGATCGGAATTTGCTTCAAACATACCTGGAAATTCAGGAATATCATTTAATAATTGAGCGATTTTCTTAATCTGTTTAATATCATCTACGCTTGCATTTTTATAATAGTAATATATTGGTGAATTCCATTTTTGAATCAATGTTGAACTAGGTCTACTTATATATTCTTCAGCTAGTGCTACTTCATCAAATATATCCATTATATTTTCTATTTTATATAAACTATTTAAATTTTTACTAATATTACCTACATATATTGTCATATAATATTCTTTATTATATATACTTGCTTTTAATATTGTTTTACCATTTTTAAGTGCAATTATTTTATTGTTTTCTAAACGAACTACTGAATTATCTAATATTTCATATTTTATTAAATTATCAGGAATATTGGGTTCAATATATGGTTTTATTTCAAATGTTTCATTTAAATTAAGATTTATAAATGCTTTATTTAATTTAAATGATTTAATTTTATCTATTTTATCAACTACTTTCACATGACAAGAGATTGTTTTATCATATATTGTAGCGCTTACAATACTTTCTCCTATATTGATTCCTTTTATTATACCATTATTAACTGTTACGATATTTTTATTTGTTGATGACCAAATAGGTTTTATAGTACTATTTGTATATATTTCTAAAGTATCTTCGTTATTAATAAATAAAGTTGTTTCTAATTTATTTATATTAATATTTATTTCATTAACTACTATGTTTAAATCAACATAAGTATTATTGTTTGTATAAATTCTTAAGTTAGTTTTACCTATATTTATACCTTTTACTACTTCATTTTCAATATTAATTATATTTTTATCATATTCATACGATTTAATTTTTACATTATTTTTTAAAATTAAATTTAATTTTTGACTATTTCCTTTGGTAATTTCAATAATATAGTCAAATACATTAATATCAAGTATAGGATCTACTACTTCTACTGGTATAAAATATTCATTTTTTTCTGTTTTTACAGATATTATGGTTTTACCTTTTTTTATTCCTTTTACATTTCCATTTGTATTTACACTTATATATTGATTATCATTTATATTATATTTAGCTTTTGTATTAATATCTATTTGTTTACTTTCACCTAATGGAATAATTAATTCTTTTGTTTTTAATATTTCTTTATTAATAGGAACATTAATGAATAAATATATTATTAATGATAAAATAAGTATTACTATTATAGATAAAATTGTAACAATTTTTTTCATAGTTCACCTCTTATTTATTATATCATAATTTAAAAAAATACATTAGTTTATTCTAATGTATTTATATTATTTCATTTTTAATATTTTTATTTTTTAAAGCTTCTACTAATTTATCAATATCTTCTTTAGTGTTATAAAAATATAAACTTACACGGCATGTATTTTTAACACCTAAACATTCTTTTAACATTTTTGCACAATGATTACCTGCTCTAATACATATATTCTTTTTGCTCAAATAAATTGATAGATCTTGAGCGAATATTCCTATTTTATTAAATGTTATTAAATTTGATTCACAATCCTCATTATATATAACTAAATCATCTATTTTTTTTAATTCGTTTAAAGCATATTTTCTTAAATCAGCTACATATTTATTTATATTTTCCATTCCTATTTTATTTAAATATTCAATGATAGTTGAAAACGCTAATATGCCTTCAATATTTGGTGTTCCTGCTTCAAAACATCTTGGTACATCGTCATATACTCTTGTGGTATCACTTGCAAATGATGCATTCATACCACCACCAAATTCAAGTGGTTTCATTTCTTTCAAATATTCTTCTTTTCCATATAAAACACCTACTCCTGTTGGTCCACACATTTTATGAGCAGAAAATGCTAAAAAATCCATATCTAAATCTTTAACATCCGTTTTTATATGAGGTACACTTTGAGCACCATCAATTACGACTTTTATATTTTTAGAATGAGCATACTTAATAATTTCTTTTATTGGTCTTACATCACCTAATACATTTGTTATATGGGCAATGGAAATAACTTTAGTATGATCTGTTATTGCTTTTTTGACATTTTCTAATGTTACTTTATTATTTTCTAATTCAATATATTTTATTTTATTTCCTAATTCAAACCACGGAAGAACATTTGATGCATGTTCTGCTTTAGTTATCAATATTTCATCATTAGGTTTTAATATATTTTTAAAATATCCAAAAGCAATTCTATTTAATGAATCTGTTGTATTATATGTAAATATTATTTCGTTTTGTTTAGCATTTATAAATTTACTTACTAAATATCTTGCATGATCATATTTATTATCGGCAATAATAGCAATATCATAGTCCCCTCTATGAATATTTGCTGTTTCTTCTAAATAATATTTTTTTATTGGGTTTAAAATACAATTAGGTTTAAGTGCTGTTGCACTTGAATCTAAATATACATAATTTTTTAAAACTTCAAAATCTTCTCTATTCATATTTCACCTCCATTTTCTCTATAAAATCATTAATAAATTCATTATTTTTTAAATTTCTTTTTAAAAACCCATTTGTTAATAAATTTATTGCTTCTTTTCTATTTAATCCTCTAGATTCCATATAGAATAAATTTTCTTCATTAAAAGATCCGATTTTTGCACTATGAGATGCTTCAACATCATATTCTTCAATTAACAATAATGGTTTTATTGTACTATTTAATTCATTTAGTTTTATTATTTCGTTTTCTTGATTTGCGATTGCTTTAATACATCCATTTGGTATTATTGTTGTTACATTTAAGTTTAATGTACCATTTTCAATGCATAATCCATCACATTTTATATCACTTGTTGTTTCTCTTATATTATGATTTACTATAACATCTATATTGTCATTGCCACTTGCTATATTTTTTAATACAAATTCTACTTTAGCATTAGTTCCATTTAAATTAATTAAATCATATTCTTTTGTTTCTATATTATGATTTATTTTATTTATATAAAGGAATGTATGCGCTAATAAGGTATATTTATATTTTATTTTTGTTTTTATTCCTTTTTGTATTTCATATAGATTTAATGATACATTATTATCTAAATTAATATTAAATGATACTTTAATATCATCTTCAATAATTATTAATAAGTCAGAATTATCATGAACATAAATTGAAAATTCATCGATTCCAAATCTTTCCATTTTACCATTTTCAACAACAACAATATTTTGATCTAATTCTTTAGTTAATTTATTATTATTCAATATTATTTTATTCATGTTTTTCCTTTTCATCTACTTCATTAGTACTATATAAATTATAACCTTTTTCTTGTATTTTTTTAACTAAAGATATATCACCATTTTTTACTATTTTACCATTTAACATAATATGAACATAATCTGGTTTTATATAATCTAATAAATTTTCATAATGAGTAATCATTAATATAGCTGGTTTATATTCTTGGAAATATTCATTTATGTTAGATGCAACTATTTTTAAACTATCCATATCAAGTCCTGAATCTATTTCATCAAGTAAAATAAAGTTTGGTTTTAACATATACATTTGCAATATTTCATTTTTTTTCTTTTCGCCACCAGAAAATCCTAAATTAATACTTCGATGTAACATTTCTTTATTTATTTTTAATTTATCACATAATCCGTTTATTTCTTTAACAAAACTATATAATTTAAAATCTTCATTATCTCTTAAAGTACTTCTCATCAAATCTGCAGTTGTAACACCTTCTATTTCATTTGGCATTTGCATTCCTAGAAAAATACCTTTTTTACTTCTTTCATTTACTTTTAAATTTATAATACTTTCATTATTTATTAATATATCACCATTTTTAACTACATAATTAGGATCTCCCATTATAGTTTTTAATAGACTAGATTTTCCTACACCATTTGGTCCCATAATTGTATGGATTTCTCCTGTATTTATTGTTAAGTTAAAATTTTTAATTATTGTTTTATTTTCTATTTCAACTTCTAAATTTTTAATTTCTATTTTTTGCACTTTTCTCACCAAGTAATATTTTATCATTTTTTTTAAATAAATTGAATATAATTATATAAAAAAAACATAATTAATAGTGGATATACGCAGATATTCATGTAAAAAGGACTGAAAATAGTCCTTTTATTTATTGCAGAAATTATTTAAAATGCTGTATAATTATATATGGAGGTAATTATGGATTGTATTTTTTGTAAAATATGTAATGGAGATATTCCTTCTTATACTTTATATGAAGATGATAAAATAAAGGTTTTTTTAGATATTAATCCTATTTCAAATGGACATACTTTAATTATTCCTAAAAATCACTCTGTTGATCTTGATGATACTTCTTTGGATACTATTAATTATACTTTAGCAAAAGCAAAAGATATTAAAAAATTATTAGAAAAAAAACTTAATCCAATTGGTATTAGATTAGTTCAAAATAATGGTACTTTAGAGGAAGTAAAACATTTCCATTTACATTTAATTCCATTTTATAATGATAATAATAAAATGAATGTTGAAGATGTTTATAAAATACTAAATAATTAGTATTTTTTTATTTTAAAAGCTTTTTTTAATTCATATAGTTTTTGATCATATTCGTTTGTAGTTATTTTGGCATTTTCCATATTAGTGTCTTTAGAAAATTTAGATGTACTTAAATCGATTTCTACATTATTTGCTTCTGAAAAATCTGCATCCTGTATTAAACAATTTTTTATTGTATCGGTAAATATTACACCACTAAAATTACATTTTTTTAAATTATGATTATATATTTTATTTGGATTGATTTTTACTCCAATTGCTTTGTTAAAATTAGCACTTTCTATTATACAATCATCAAATGGTCCTATAAATACAACGTTTTCTAATGTTGTATAACTTAAATCTTTATTCATTATATTTTGTGGATTGATAATAATTTTTCCTTTTGCTCCAGCAAATGATGCTCCTCTTATTATTGTATTATCAAAATTACCATTTATTTGAGCATCTTTTAAAGTTGCAAAACTTAAGTTTTTAGCTGATATTGTTTGGGGATCAATAAGGGCATTTTTACTTCCAGTAAAGTCAACATTGCAAATTAAAGCTCCATCAAATGATCCTGTAAATATAACTGATTTTGCTTTCATATAGCTCAAATTTTTCAAAAAAACTGTTTGAGGATTAATCTTGACATTTAAATCCGTAAAATCAACTCTACATACATCTACATTATCAAATGATAGTTCTGATAAATCTAATTTATTTAAATTATTAAATCTTAAAAAATATTTATATTTTTGACCATAAATACTTTCGTTATTAAATAATAATAATTCTAATGTATCTTTATTTAACTTTATTTTTTCTGTTCCTTCGTATTCTTCTAACATTGTTTGAAATTCTTGTCTCAAACTATATAATTTTTCCTTTTTCATATATACACTCCTACTTCAATATAACATATTAATTTTAAAAATACAATCAAAAATTAAAAAAAAGAAGCTTTTGCTTCTTATAAATTTGGATAAACACTAACTTGTTTTTTGTCTTTTCCAAGTCTTTCAAATTTTACATATCCGCTTATTTTTGCGAATACTGTATCATCTGAACCAATTCCTACATTTACGCCTGGATAAATTTTAGTTCCTCTTTGACGATAAAGAATAGATCCACCTGTTACATATTCACCATCAGCGGCTTTTGCACCTAATCTTTTTGATTCAGAATCACGGCCGTTTTTTGTTGAACCTTGACCTTTTTTATGTGCAAATAATTGTATATTTAATTGCATTAATTTAAACACAACTCTCGCCTCCTATTTTGATATTGTTTTCATATTGTTTTGATAATTCAGTTAGTAAGTCAATCATATTGTTAATTAGTTTATCTATAACATCACTATGTTTTAAGATAGTTATTATAACATCTTTATCCTCACTATGTTTAATAGAATCTTTATCTATTTTTAAACATGCATTTACTGTTGTAATAACAATCGCACTAATAGAAGCACATACTATATCTTTTCCATAATCATCATAATTACTATGACCATTTAGTATGACTTTTTCTATTTTATCATTTTTAACAAAATAATTTACTTTTACCATATTTATGCCTTAATAGACTTAATTTCAACTTTTGTATAAGGTTGTCTATGTCCTTGTCTTTTATGATAGTTATTTTTTTGAACGTATTTATAAACAATTATTTTAGATTGTTTACCATTTTTAATAACTTCACCAGTAACTTTAGCACCTTTTACTAGTGGATTTCCAACTTTATCATCTACCATTAAAACTTCATCAAAAACTACTTCTTTTCCAGGTTCTAAATCTAATTTTTCAACGTAAATAATTGAACCTTCTTCAACGATATATTGTTTTCCACCTGTTTTGATAATTGCTTTCATTTTATTACCTCCTTATTTACTAAGACTCGCCATTATGGTACATAATGTTTTTAACCATTTCTGTGCGGTTGTAGAGTGAGGCCCTACACAAGTAAAGATTTTATCATAAATTGTTACACTTGTCAAATATTTACCTAAAAAATACCATATAAATTAAGAATGCTAAATATAAAATTGATACGATCATGCCATTTATCATATCAGATTTAGTACTTTTATATTTTACCCCTATTCCCATTGATATAAAGATACCACCAATTAATCCTCCTATATGGGCGGCGTTATCTATTCCTGGTGTTACTAAACCGAATAATATATTAATCATTATGACTGGTATTAATTGTGTTCTTAATACATTACCTAGATATACTCTATAATAATAACCAAAATATAATAGAGAGCCAAATAGTCCAAATATGGCACCACTTGCTCCAACACTTACAGCACTTGAGAATGTTAGTGATAATAAATTACCTGCTATAGCACTGAATAAGTATATAATTAAAAATCTTGTTTTTCCAAAGAAATTTTCTAATTGTGGTCCAATTACATATAGGGCATACATATTACATATTAAATGAATTATGCCATCGTGTAAAAAGGCAGATGCGCTTAAACGCCAATATTCTCCTGCTAATACGAGTGGTTTATAATTGGCACCAAATTTTAATAATGTTTGAACATCAAATTCACCTAAACCGCTTCTACTTAATGTTAACATTATTATGTATAGTACTATATTAATTGTTATTATGCCATAAGTTATATATGGTTTTCTAATGCCAAATATTTCTTCTGCTCTTTTACCATTTTCTTCATTTTTTTTATTTATATCACCTGTTATTTTCATGAATAATTTTACACCTTCTTCATCAAATTTTGTATCTGTAATTATATCTGGAAATATTTTTAAAACATTATCATATTTATTTAATTCATTTATATCTTTGATACTTACAAGTTCCATTTGATTTGTCTTATTTATTTTATTTTCTTCAACATTATCGCCTAAATTTACAAATATATTTAATGTATTCATAGTAAATGAAAATGTTTGTAATTTTATTTTTTTAATTATTCTAGTTGATCTAAATAAATCAAAATTTAATTGTTCATTATTATGAATATAATTTGATACAATTCTTATTATTTTATAGTCTGAATTTAAATTTTCTAACCATATTTCATTTTGTAATCCTTGCAAAATAACTGGATTATATCCTTTTTCCGTTATGAAATAGTGCATTAATTTCATTGTTACTTCATCTATTTTGTTTAACATCATTCCGCCTCCAATATGTTTAAAATTTTATTAAAGCACTCGGGTGTTTCAGCTTTAAATGTCATTATTTTTTTTGTTTTAGGATGTATTAATTCTAATTCAAAAGCATGTAATGCTTGGCCTGTTTCATCAATTAAGGGATGATTTCCATATACGGAATCATTTACGATTGGATGGCCTATATATTCCATGTGACATCTTATTTGATGAGTTCTTCCTGTTTCTAATTCAACTTCTAATAATGTTGCTCTTTTAAATCTTTTTAATACTTTAAAATGAGTTACTGCTTCTTTACTGTTTATGTCTGTTACTTTCATTTTTAATCGATTGTTTGGATCTCTTCCAATTGGTGCATCAATTGTTCCAGTGTTGTTATTTATATTTCCCCAAACGATCGCTAAATATTTTCTTTTTGCTTGTTTACTTTTTATTTCTTGTGCTAATACATTATGTGATTCATTGTTTTTAGCAATTACTAATAATCCTGTTGTATAGGCATCAATTCTGTGTACTATACCGGGTCTATATTCTCCATTTATATCACTTAAATTTTTGGATAAATACATAAGTGCATTAACTAATGTGCCATTACTTTTTCCTGCTCCTGGGTGTACTACTAATCCATTTTGTTTATTAATTATAATTATATCTTCATCTTCATAGATGATGTCCAATTTTATATTTTCTGGTTTAATTTCTTCATCTTCTTTAAATTCATAAGTAATGATATCATTTTCTTTTAAAATGTAACCACTTTTTTCATTTTTATTATTTATATAAATATTATCTATATTTTTTTTTACTTGACTTCTTGTTATTTCTAAATGTTTTGCTAAATAATTATCTAATCTTTCTCCTGGTTCTTTGACTGTGATTTTTTCCATTTTAATGCCTCCATTATAAGTAATATAATGCATGAACATACTATATATGTGTCTGCTAAATTAAATACTGCCATATCGATATTAAATATTTTAAAGGCAATATAATCTACTACACTTCCTCTTATTATACGGTCTATTAGATTTCCTAGTATTCCTGCTATTAATATTTCATACATTATTTTTTCTTGTTTTTCTTGCTTTTTTTTATTTTTAATTATATATATTATTACAAATATTGCAAGTATAATTAATAGTATAGTATTACCACTTAATATGTTAAATGCTGCTCCATCATTTGTTATATAAGAAATATTCAAGAAATTTTTGATTATTGTTATTTCTTCTCCTATATACATATTTTGGGTTATTAAGTATTTTATTAATTGGTCTAAAAATAATAATATTATTATAATCATAATTCATCACTTAATCAATTATATCATTTTGTTATTGTTTTAACAATAATTTTGTTTTTAAAAAAAGAAAATGTCTTTAGGACAATTTCTCCTTATATTTGTTTTAGTATTATTTTTGATTTATTATTACCAGCTGTTTCTTTCATTGCTTCTGCTATAGCTTTAGTTTCTGCTTTATATCCTATTGTTACATTAGCACTTTCATCTGTTAAAGCATTAATGAGTATATTATCAAATGTTGTATTTTTATTTAATATATTAATTGTTGTTTGTAATTTTGTGCAGCTAGAAAAAATATTATTCATAGATATAACATTTGATGTATTAAAACTACTTAAGTCTAAATTTATTAAATTTGCACAACTTTCAAATATATCTTTATTGCTACTTGATTTTAACACACTATCATAATAATTACAATAAAAAATCAAAATTATTTTTGACTTTCTGCTTTCTTTATTTTTTCATCTAATTCTTTTAGTAATTTATTATTTTGCTCTATTTTTTCTTTATTTTTTTTCATTTCTATATCCAATTGATTTATTATTTTATTATAATTAGTAAATTCCTTTTTTCTTTTAAAAAATATAAATATATAAAAGAGACCTATTATACACAATATAGATAATATTACTTGCACTTAAATTTCTCCTTAAAAAAAAGTTTAATTTTTTTAATTTTTATTTGTCTTTCTTGTCTTTTTAATATTTTATTGCATCTTTCCCATTCTGTTTGATCACTATTTTCATCTACTAATATATATATTGTATAAATTAATAATAAAAAAATTAATATTACAATTAATATCATATATTCATTCATATATTTCACCATATTTATAATATCAAATTTATTTTTTATAGTCAACCAATAGTTTATTTTTTTAAAACTTTTAGTTAATTTTATATTGTATATTTTATTTTTATTTGTTATAATTTTTATAGATGCAAGAATAATTGTAATCACCTTACATAATCTTTCTTGCATTTTTTTATACTTATTATAAATAATAAAATGTAGGAATTCAGCAAACCTACATTTTTCAATGCAATAATGTTTAAAAGAATATGTATATAATGAACCAAACAATATTTTTTTAATACTCGCTAACTCAACTATTTTTTTAAACAATTTTTCCAGACAAATCAGTTTAATATTTGGCATTTCTTAAAGTCATATTTTCTTCATGAATACCAGATTTATTAATTTCATCTTTTATTTGATTAGAAATAACTGATTAACCACTACGCTTTTCATAATATTAAAAATCGAACTAAATTATATAGTTCGAGTAAAAGTCAATCTGGTGCGATAGTTAAGATAATCTAAAGCCATCACAACAAATAAATAAACAATTTAATTCTATATCCATTATACCATGACTTTAACTAATTTTGATAAATCTTTTTATAAAAATGAAAAAGACCTAGGGCTTCAAAAGTTTCCTAGGCACATCTCGATAGATAATATACATTATTTATTGATAAAATGCAATACTTTTGAAGAAATTTTATCTCGTATTTTCATAATTTAAAACATCTATATCTAAATTTCTCATTATATTAAAAATATTTAATCGTGTACTTAAAGTATCATCTGCTAACAATTTATCTAATTTTACATCAGCCAATATAGTATCCTTAAATCCATTAATTTCATCAATACTCCATTTTGTTTCGTTTAAGTAAAATAATAGCCAATGTTTAGATAACCACGATGCATTTAACCAATTAGTATCATATTTTGATTTCAATGAAGTTTTAATACTATCTAAGTAGTCTTTAATACTAGCTTTGTTTTCTTCTATACTATTATTTCGATGATAATAATTTAGTATCATAATAGCACAAATATCACTTTCATTAATAATTAATTTAAAATAATTATTTATAGCATTACTTTCTAAATTAAATAACGTTATTATATATGTAATCCATATATCTACTATCTCTTTGGTTGTATCTTTTTTTGAATTTCTTTTTGTTATTGCATTATCAATAGATTTAACTTTATCTATTTGTTCATATTTATCTAAAATAGCAATTATCATATATATTTTCTAAATTTTCACTGATATTACCATTATAGAAACATGGTGGTAAATTTTTGCTTGGAAATATTAAACTTTCAAAAGATACATTTACTAGATTTTCCACATTTACACTATTTTCATTATTATTATCAACTTCTAAATTTAAATCTATATCATTATACATTTTTACTACCTCCTACTACTAAAAAAGAGCATAGTATTCCTTATGTATTATAATAAGTCTGTACTAGCCCTTAATATTCTCTTAATTTATTTTAAATGATGTGGATTGTTTTCTGCACCATTTAATCCATTATTTTTTTGATTTATTATTCCTAAAATATTTTGGTAATTATTTATCATTTCTGCATTACCTTTTTCGGTTGCTTGATTTAATCTAGTCAAAACATATTGAGTTATATGATTAATATCAACTACTTCTGTTTCAGGAATAAAACCTAAATAAGATAATATTTGTTTTTGTCCTTCTGAAAATTTATCTTTGTATTTATAAACTCTAATATATAAAGCATGTTCCTCTTTAACACTTGCAGATGGATAATGTCCTAAATTGATTAAACTACAAAACGCCTGTTCAATATAATCATTTTCTTCAAGTTTAACAGGTACAGCTATACCAAATTGTGATAACCTTTCTCTTTGTTCTGGAGTTAATAATGTACTACCTCTACGTTGTAATTTTCTGTATAAACTTGTTTCATCTGGATTAGATTTTTTAGGCTGATGACCTAATAAAATTAATTCGTTAAAGAATTCTTCGGATTCTCTACTTTCGTCCTTTGTTTCTGGTAATTTTATTCCTAATTTAGATAATTCCAGTAATTGCTCATCTGTTAGCCATTCTCTACCATGTCTTTGTAATCTTCCATATAGATTTGCTTCAGCTTTATCCTTACTTGTTCTAGCAGGTTGATGTCCAAATTGAACTAATTCATTAAACAATTGATTACCTCTTTCATCTTGAGTCATTGCTTTTGGAATATAAATACCATAGTTTAATAATTCTTGCAATTGTTCTTCTGTTAAGTATTTAGCACCTCTTTGCACTAATCTACTATACAAATTACTTTCTTCAGGGATTGTTTGACTAGGTTGATGTCCTAGTTCCATTAATTCTTCGAACAAAATTGCTGATAAGTCTTCTTGGCTCAATTTTTCAGGAATATAAATTCCCATTTGTTTTAAAATATCAAGTTGCTCTTCTGTAAGCCATTCTCTACCATGACTAATTAAAGCAGTATATAAAGATGATTCTTCTTTAGAATTATTTCTATTTGGTTGATGTCCTAATTCTATTAAATCATTATATAATTTTTTTGCTTTAGAATTTTCATATATTTCTTTTGTTAATGATTTATCTATAATATCAAACAAATCAATCATTGAAGACATTTCATCAATTACTTTAAAACTTCCAATATCAATATCTTTATATCCAGATATTGCTGGATTGCTTGTACCTATTTGAATTTGTCGTTTAACTTGCTCATAAAATTTATCTATATCTTTTATTCCTAAACTATTATTTACTATATCAAAAATTAAAGGGTGTTCATTATGTCCAACAGAGAGTGCTCTACCTAACTGTTGTAAATAAATAATTGGAGAAATAGTTGGTCTAAGCATTATAACACCATCTATATCATTTACGTGTAATCCTTCATTCAACATATTTACACAAAATAATAATTTTAAATGATCATTATTTGAAGTTTCAAAACTTTCTATAGAATTACGATTATCAGAATCTTTATTTGTTGAAATAACACTATACATATCAATATTACTATTTACTGATCCAAACCAATTTTTTGATTCTTCAATCATTCTATTCATATGTTCTACATCTCTGCAAAAAACAATAAATCTTCCATTTGATTTAGTTATATTTTTTGAAAATACTTTTTCTAAACCTTCACTTTTTTCTAATATTTTTTTTGCAGAATCAAATTTTTCTTGAAATAATTTTCTATCACTTTCGGATGCTAATTTATTTATTTTTGTTTGAATTCTTTGTATATCTTCATCAAATGAATATAGTGCATTTATATATGTAGGTAATGGTAATATACCTTTGGCAACAGCTTCTACTAAAGTTATTTGTGATGCAATATTATTATCAAACAATTCCTCAGCCATATTTCTACAATCATCTAAATATCTTATTGGTGTTGCAGAAAATCCTAAAACTTTAGCATTAGAATTATTATTTAATAAAACATCCAATCCTTTACCCCATTCTGGTGCACCACATCTATGAAATTCATCTAAAACAATGCAATCATTAGAATATGTTTTTGCAACTTGTTCTGTTATATTTTGGTATAAATCAAATCTTAAATTCGGAAAATCATTTAGTGTTAAACCACAACTTTCAATATGTCTTATAATTTGATCTATGATAGGTTTTTGAGATGTTAGAAATAAACATTTCTTATTTCTATTTTCATATAACCATTCAATTGCAATAAATGATTTGCCACTACCAGTTGGATGAATAACACATGTTCTATTACTTATCTTTAATTTTTCCTCTATTTGTTCATAAGCGTATGCATTATGTTTATATAATTCAACAGCCATTAAATCAACTCCATTTATTTATTTTTATTTTCCCAAATTTTTCTAACTAATTTTAAAGATAAAGTAGATAAAGTGAAACCTATTACTGGTACTAACGAACTCAAAAATATATTATCAAATTCCCTTATAACATAAGAATATATAATAACAACAATATAAGTTAAAATCATGATACATATTCTTCTAGTCCAACTTGTTTCCCACACTTTATCTAATTCAACTCTTTTATTTCGTTCTTGTATCTTTTTTATTTCTTTTTCTAAATCCATAAATACACTCTCCTAATAAATAAAATTATACCATATTTTGGCTACTTTTAACATACTTATTCCTTATCTTTCAAAATCATCTTTTGATTTTTTTAAATCTAAATCTTCAATATCATCATCTAAAACATTATCATTATACATTTCATTAACAACATCAATATATTTATCATCTTTATCATACCAACTATGAAGTTTATCGTGTAAGAAAGATATTAGTTTTTCAAATTTATCTTCCCAATATTCAATAGTATTTTTTAAATCTTGCATTTTAGATTTTAAAAATGATATTTCGTTATCTTTTTCTTTAATCGTATCATTTAAACTTTTTACTCTTAAATTAAGCACTTCATTATTTTCAGTAAGCATTTTAATCTTATTATTTTTGTCTTTTAATTGTTCATGTGCATTAACTAGTGTGTTAGATAAAGATTGTATTTTATCATATTCTTTATTAGTACTATCTACTTATCCGATAAAGTTAATAAAAGAATCTTTATCTTCCTTTGATAAAATATAATTATCTTTATTAAATCTAGATAATTTTAATTTATCAATTTTATCTTTTATATCTTGTAATAATTCTTCAAATGCAGGTCTTTTATTACCAGTTTTAGCACTTATACCAGCATCTTTATAAACTTTATAAATTTCATAATTCTTATATTCGCACATAGCACGAAGTCTTTTTTCTTGTTCTGGTAAACTAAATCCTTCTCTTGCTTGATCTTCAGTACTAACTCTAATATAAAGTCCTGCTATTTTCTTTTCTTCATTCATTAAATTTCAACTCCTTAATATAAAAAGGTGTCAAAAGTATTAATTGTTTAATACTACTGACACCTTATAATTTTATCTTCTCTTTGCAGATTGCATTTGTTTTGAAATATAATCGTATTCACTCATTGATTTTTGATTTACATAAGTTATTTTATCATCATTATATTTTCTAGGTGAACCTGTCGTAATGACAGTTTGTCCAAAATCATTTTGATTATATCCACAAATTACTCTTTTATTTTGTAATTGTTTCTTTAATAGTAATAAGTATTTTTTTTCTGACATATGAAATCCTCCTTAATTGATTTCATATTCTAACATAAAATGTATTAAGTGTCAATTTTTGTTAAATATTCTTTAAATAGTTTTCTAATTCAGATAATTTAATTTTATTATTTAAGTTTTCTATAAATATCTCATTAGAATAATTAAAAGCTAGGAAAGTTATACCATTAATTATAATTCTGTGTGGTTCTAGATATGTAAGATTAGTTTTATCTATCATTCTTAAATTACCATTAATAATTGTTGATTTAACCTTACAAAATTCACATATAAACTCTAATCTCCTTCTTAATGATTCTTCCATTCTAACTTCTTGCTTGATAACATTAACCATTTTAATCAATCCTTTCTTGAAACGACTTTTTTCTAAACAAGAAAAAAATCAATCCTAATTTAGAATTGATTGTCTATTTATTCTCGAAACTTATAAATAAGTTCGAGCGGATTTCATTATGGTGCCCACACACAGAATTGAACTGTGAACTAAGCCTTACCATGGCTTTATTATACCATTTAACTATATGGGCATAAGGGAATTATTTTCCCTTGTTTTCTTCTTCTTTTTCAAGCTCTCTATAAGCAATTTTACCAACCTTTGTTGTAGGTAACGTTTCCCTATATTCAAACTCATAAGGCATTGAATAACGAGCAATATTTTTTAAACAATATTCATAAATATCGTTTTTAATTTCATTATTTGGCTTAATACCCTCTTTTAAAACAATAAAAGCTTTAGCAACTTGAACTTTATAAGGATGTTTTATACCAATAACTGTAGAAGTTAATACAGCAGGATGACCATTAATAACCCTTTCTACATATGATGGATATATATTGTAACCACTTGATACAATAATTCTTTTTAATCTTTGTTTAAAATATACAAATCCATCAGAATCCATTGAAGCAATATCACCAGTATGTAACCATAATCTACCATCCTCATGAACCCTTAATGTATTAATTGTTTCTGTTAGATTATCTAAATATCCCATCATAACAGTTGGACCAGTTATACAAATCTCACCATCTTCACCATAAGGTACTTCATCATGAGTATTTGGCGAAACTATTTTAAAATATGTATCTGGAAATGGTACACCAATAGATCCAGGACGCATATAATCATCAAGCGTTAAACAAACAGCAGCCGTACTTTCAGTTAAACCATAACCTTCCTTTACTTTAGCATTTGTTCCATGCTTAATTAAAAAGTTTTCCAAATTTCTTCTTAAATCAGGTTGCAACTGATCACCACCACAAACAATATTTTTAATAAAAGATAAATCTTGTTTAGCCATTTTTTTATTACTAATCAAAGCTGAAAATAATGTTGGTACCCCTACTAAAAAATTAGGTCGATACTTTTTAATTAAATCACCAAATTTTTTAGAACTAAAACTAGGTATTAAAATACACTTCATACCAATACACAATGTTGTATGAATACATACAGCAAGACCAAATCCATGGAATATTGGCATTATTGAAAGAATTGAATCACCAGGAGCATTTGGTGTTGCCATTTCTTTAGCTTGTAAAGCAAGAGCATTAAAGTTAAGATTTGAAAGTAAAATACCTTTAGGATCACCTGTAGTTCCACCACTATATAATATAACAGCTTCACTATTAGAATCCCTTTTTACAAGTGTTTCTCCAACATACGATTTTCCTTTAGCAATAAAGTCGTTCCATGTTAAATCACAAGGTCTTAATTTTACTTTTTTGTTTTTTCTTCCTTTTGATACCCAATATAAAAGACCAACTCTTTTACTCATACGATCACTTACTTTAGTAACAACTATTTTTTCAACATTAGTATTATTAATTACACTAAGTACTTTATTATACAATAAATCAATTGTTAAAATAAATTTACTATTTGCTTTATTTAAATAAAATTCTATTTCTGTTTCACTTGATAACGGATGTACCATATTAGCAGTTGCCCCTATTTTATTTACTGCATAAAACATAAGTATTCCTTGAGGTGTATTAGGCATACAAATAGTAACGCGATCATTTTCTTTTACACCTTGCATTTTAAGTGCTTTTGCTACTTCTTCAATTTCTATTAAAAATTTTTTATAATTAACTATTTTTCCATAATATTCATAAGCATCTAAATTAATATGCATTCTTGAACAAGCTTCTAAATATTCATAAATTGATCCATCGAAATAATTTAAATGTTTTGGTTTATCATCATAAAAATTAAGCCATGGACTTTTAATTTCCTGTACTTTGTTTTTCTTCATATACTTCCTCCAACTTTGTAAGTATAGCATTTTTTCAAGAAAAAAACAAGTATTTACTTGTTATTGTCTAATAAACCCAATAAATTGATTTTAAAAATATCTTTATCAGAATGTTCTTTACTTACCATTACACCTTTATATGTTATTAATTCTGATTGATGACCTTCAGATAATATATCTTCTGGCACTAACTTATCTAACATAACTGTTTTTATGTCTTTATAAACAACATAGTATAATTTAATATCACCATGAACTTTTGCAAATGTTGAATCTGTAGGTAATTTTAATTCATAAGTTTCAGTATTATTTTTTTTATTTGTCGCAATTAACTTACCTAAAAAATTACCTTCTTTTAATTCTGGATAATAATCAAAATATAATTTTTTATATGCTAACATATTATATTTTTTTAATGATCTTTCCAACTTCTTAAATTCATTTTCATTTACATAATCAAATATATAAGTTCCTTTCATAGTATAACCCCCTTAATTGGTACACCTTTAACCAACGTACTCACATTATACTACTTTTAAAAAAAGTGTCAAATTGAAATGACGCTTTTTTAATAATTATATAAATAATATATGGCATCTTCAAATGTTGATACATTTACTAACTTAATATTATACTTTTTTTCATCAACAATTTGTTTTGCTTCTTCATAATTTGCACTTGGAACAAAAAAGACATCTGCTTTATCATTGACAGCACCTTCTAATTTATATTTTATGCCATCTATTTCTATTATATTACCATTTACATCTATTGTTCCTGTTCCTGCTATTTTTAAGCCATTACTTAAATCTTTTTCAATTAATGAATCATATATATATAGTGTTTCTATCAAACCTGCTGATGCTCCATATTCATTATTTGAAAAATTAAATTCTATTTTAGGGGTATATTCCAATTCTTTATTTAATACAACATATATACCAAATACTTTTTTATTTTCAAGGGTATATACATAAGCGTAGCGATTATATTTTTTTCCATCTCTTTGAACTTCAAAATTTACTTTATCGCCATCAGAATATATGTCTGCTAATTTACTTAAATGACTTGCTGATTCTACTTTTACACCATCTAAAGATATAATTTCATCACCTATTTTTAAATCTGTATTTTTATTATCATATATATCAACAACATATACTTTTTCGCCTTTGACTATAACATCTATTCCTGCTTCTTTATAAGCATTTAATATAGCATTATCATTACTTTCTTTTAATGTTATTTTACCTCTTAAATCATTTTCTTCATCTGTTATACTTTCACCTATAAAATCACTTGTAGAATAAACATCCCATGATTTATTAAAATAAGATATTAATAATGTAGGAATTGTTACTTTTCTTGTTTCGACATACGTCATATTATAACTACCTGTTATTGAATAAGCATTTTCTATTTTTATTTTGTTTTTGATATCAATAATTTTACCTGGTGACGCTATTGTATATGGAAATTCAAATGTAAAAATAAATAACAAAAGTACTAGTGCAATTATAAAACTAATATTATTTAAAATTATTCGACCTGTTTTTTTTAATATATTTTTTATCATATTTCTTTTCCTCCTTAATATGTTTTAATGGTGAATATATGAAAAATTTGTTAAAATTTTTATTTTTGATTTTATTATCATTTTTAGTTTTTTTATATTCAAAGGATATTGCAAGTAATATTATTATTTCTTTTGATGTTTGGAAAAATAATTTACTTCCTTCATTATTTCCTTTTTTAATTATTGCCAAATTTGTAATTAATTACAATTTTTCATTTAAAGTTATTAATAATTTATTTTCCAAATTATTTAAAATTAATCCAAACTGTTGTTTAATTTTTTTTATGAGTATGATTAGTGGTTTTCCTTCTAGTGCTAAATATACAAAAGATTTACTTGATAATGGTTCTATTAGTAAAGATGATGCTGATAGAATAATATTATTTTCGCATTTTGCTAATCCTGCTTTTATTTTAATTGTTCTTAGTTCTAATTTTTTAAATTGCCCTAAAATAGGTTATTTAATTCTTTTTAGTCATTATTTTACTAATATTATATTAGGTTTAATTTTAAGAACAAATCAAAAAATAGATAATTTAAATAATTATACTATTTTTTCAAAATCATTTGGTCAAATACTTACTGATTCTATAAAGGATAGTATGGGTACTCTTTTTCTTATTCTTGGTACATTAGTTACTTATTCTATTGCTATAACATTATTTAATAAATTACCTTTAAATATTTATTATAAAAGTATTTTATCTGGTTTGATAGAATTAATAAGTGGATTAAAAAGTATTAGTTTATTAAATATGTCTTTCAAACTTAAGGTTTCTATTTCAACAATGCTTCTTTCTTTTGGTGGATGCGCTATTCATACTCAAGTTATTAATATTTTAAAAATAAATTATTTTAAATTTTTAAAGTTTAGATTATTACATGCTATTATTTCTTTTGTTATTACTTATTTTCTAATGTATCTCCTACGAATGTAATAATAGCATAGCCATCACTTTCATTACCATGATTTACTGTTGTACCTGTATAAGGATTTGGCATTGAATTATTGCCTGCTATTGTTATAGCATTATATTTAGCATTATTTGTTACAACATCTCTTACAATATTATTAAATGTAAATTGTCTTTTTATATAACTTGATCCTCCACTTGCTTTATCAGTGCAACTTACATTACCATAATTTCTATAGCCTCCGCCAGATGCACATGTTGTTGAACTTTTTGTTCCATTTCTTGAATCGTAATAACTAGATACTCCGTTTTCTGCTAATCCATATCCTCCGCTATTAGCTAATCCACTTCCTCCACCTCCGGCAATTAGTATTCGTGAATTGGCATCATTTCTATATAATCTAATGTCTGTTGCACCGCCACCACTATAACCAGAAAAGTTACTAGAATTACTATTAAAATTAGCTTGTCCTAATATAGAATTATTTGTTTGACCTACATAAATATATATTTTTTCATTTTTTCGTAATCTTATTGTTGATGTTGCATAAGCTCCATAACTTGTTTTACTTCCAATTCCACTTGCACCCCATACTTCTAATTTATAGTATGCACTTACTGGCACTGTGTATTCATATATACTTTGATTATTGTTTATTGTTCCATAATATTTAAATCTATTTAATGTTTTAAATGTTGTTATATGTCTTAATACTGGGGTATTATCATTTCCGTCAATATTTAATGTATAGCTAATATCATATTCTCCAGCTGAAGAACCAATAGATGTTCTTGATGTTGATGTTTTTTTGATTCCTACTCGATATTCATTATTATTATCAACTTCTAATACACCATAGTTTATTTTAACTTTTAGTTTTGAGCAAGAACTTCCGCCAACTAATTTTCTTACTTCAGTTACATTTGTTCCATTTTTAAGTCTTTTTTTTAGGTTTTCATAATATGATGCATCAACAGATTCCATAGTGCATGTATCTTCTCCATAGTAAGTATATACTCCTGGGTCAATAAAGATTGATTCGGTATCTAAATAGGTTGTTCCTGGATTATTTAATCCCATATAATATTCATAAGTTTCATCTTCAAAATTCATATTTGATATATGAACATTTCTACTTTTATATGGTATTACTATATTTGTTTTAAATTTTTCATCTTTAATACTTGGATTTTCGATTGGAATACTAATTGATAGTATAGAATCTTTTAGATCATTTGTATTTAAATTATTTATTATTTTAACACTGATGTTATTAAATGTACTTCCATCTTTTAGTTTAGTTGTAAAATCACCCCATTTAAATGTTTCATTGTTTTCAATTTTAAATAATTTTTCAGAATTATCACTGAAAATAAATCTTATACAATTTTTACCACATTTTAGGGCTGTTTTAATATCGTTATATAAAAAATCATCATACATTCTTTCTGTTATTATATCTTGTTTACTTATTATATTTGTTTTTATATAGCTCATTGTATATAAATTTTTAATAATCATTGTTATCTTTAATAAAAAGAATCCTATAGTTGCTGCAAGTGCGAATGAAACTATTAGTTCTAATACTGTAAAGCCATTTTTTTTCATGGTTACCTCCTTATTCCATAGTCACAATAGGTGTCATCATTATATGCTATTATTATATGTCTATTGTTATTATCGCTAGTTAATGTTCCAGAAAATGATATTAAATTTTCATAGTAGTCTGTTTTTCCAGAATAACTATTAGCATTATCATAATTTCTTTTTAAAAAATCATAAACGTTTGCAGAATTATTTGTAATTATTATTTTGGAGATTCCAAGTTCATTTACTAAAGCATTAAAATATGTTTTTTGATTTATTTCATTTTGGTTTACAAATTTGGTTGTTGTTATATTTTTATAGTTATTTTCTGTATATAAAAATTCTTCTATTATTTTAGCGCCATATAATCCATCTACTGTATTATATTTAAAGGCTCTGTTATAGTTTGTTGTAAGCGTATTTATTTGGGCATACATAAATACCATCACGCCAATTAATAGTGTTGATACTATTAATACTTCTGCTAACATAAAACCATTTTTCTTCATAAACTTCTCCTATTCTCTTGTATTAATCATAAATATATTATATAATAAATGTAGCATAAATGCTAGACTAAAAAGAAAAAAAGAGGGATTTTTATGAAAGAATTTGATTTTGTTAATATACCAATTGTTGATATTGTAAATGAAATATTTATTGATGCTTATAATAGAGGTGCTAGTGATATTCATTATGATCCATGGGAAAATTATATGAAGATTAGAATTCGTATTGATGGTGTACTTATTGATTATGCAAAGGTACCTAATACTTATAAGAATAATTTAGTTACTCGTATTAAAATATTATCTGGTATGAATATTACTGAAAGTAGATTACCTCAAGATGGTGCGATTAAAGCGACTATTGGTGGTGAGGCTCTTGATATGCGTGTTTCATGTTTACCTACTAATAATGGGGAAAAGGTTGTTATTCGTATTCTTGATTATAGTAAGCATGTTTCTGGTATTGAGGCTTTAGGTTTTACTGATTCAAATTTAAAAAAGGTTGAGAAAGCTATTACTGCTCCTAATGGTATTATTTTGGTAACAGGAGCGACTGGTTCTGGTAAATCAACAACTGTTTATTCAATTTTAAATAAATTAAATCAGGAAGATACAAATATTATTACTGTTGAGGATCCTATTGAAATGGATATTGAGGGCGTTAATCAGGTACAGACTAATAGTGAGATTGGTTTAGATTTTGCTAATGTTTTAAGGTCAATTTTAAGACAGGATCCTGATATTGTTATGATCGGAGAAATTCGTGATTCAGAGACTGCTAAAATTGCTGTTCGTGCCTCTATTACTGGTCATCTTGTTTTATCTACTTTGCATACTAATGATGCTTTAACTACTATTGAAAGATTATGTGATATGGGTGTTGAAAGGTATTTGCTTTCTGCTTCGCTTTCAGCGATTATTTCACAAAAGTTAGCTAGAAAATTATGTAATAAGTGTAAGTTTAAGAGAAAAGCAACTGATTATGAGAAAGATTTAATTAAAAGAGAATTAAATTATGATGTTGATGAGATATGGGATAAAAAAGGTTGTGATGCTTGTAATCATGGCTATAAAGGTAGAATCGCAATTCATGAAACATTACTTATTAATAAGGAAATAAAGGATGCTATAAATGAGAATTTAGAACGTAAGGAATTAAGAGAACTTGTTTATGGTGATGATGATACTTATACCCTACTTCAAGATGGATTAATTAAAGCTGTTCAGGGTATTACTACTATTGAGGAGATTCTAAAGCTTGTAGAACTTGATGATAGTGAGCCAGAAAAAGGATTTGTTCCTAGTAAGGATGAAATTGAGACTGTAATTGATAATTCTGTTGAAACAATAGCTATGTAGTTATTGTTTTTTTAAAGAAAAGAATTCAAAATTAATTGAATTCTTAATAATTAGGGATTACTAATGCTCTTAGGCCATAATAGTTGTTACCGCTACTATCACTTGTAAATGTTATTTTAATATAGTTAGAATTAATTGTTATTGTTTCTTGTGTTCTAGTCCTTCCTCCATATTTTTTATTATTGTTTATACCTGTTGTTGAAGAAGAAGAATCATATATTAGAAAATAATCATGATAAGAATTATAATCATACTCAGAATAACCATAAATATTTGTACTTTGAGTTTGATAGTCTAGTGTAACTGTTAAACTTTTTGCTCCTTCGAATGTAAGTTCACCAATTATAACATTATCTTGTGAATTAGGGTATGGATTATGTGCAGACTCAATTTTTTTACAAGATATTGTTACTATATCACTTATTGTTACATCGGTATCTGGTATTGTAAATTCATTTCCATTTATGATAGTTCCATTCATTTTAAATGATGTTACATAATTATTACCTGATATAGATGTTAAAGTTATTTTTGTACCTTTTACTCTACTAAAAGATTCACATTTTATATCATCATTACCTGTTATTGTAATTGAATATTCTGGAATTATATTTCCTTTTATAACATTGCTATTAGATGATTTTTCTGCTATCATATTATCTACTAAGGCACTAGCATCAGCTATATAATTTACTGTTATTTGAGAGCCTGATTCAGTTGCAGCATCAGAAAACATAAAAAGATATTCTGGTTCTGAATGCATCATTATATTTATTTGTGTCTGAATTTTTGAACAACCATCAAACATATGCCACACATTTGTTACATTTGCTGTATTAAAATTACTTAAATCTAAACTTGTTAACGATGAACAGTTATAAAACATATTTCCCATATCTCTTACATTTGAAGTATCAAAGTTACTAATATATAAATTTGTTAACTTAGAACAGTCAGTAAACATACCCGTATACAAACTGCCCATATACTTTACTTTTGATGTATTAAAACTACTTAAATCTAAATTTGTTAAGGACGAACATGCTTGAAACATACCATCCATATTTGTTACGTTTGATGTATTAAAAGTATTTAAATCCAAACTTGTTAAGGATGAACAGTTATAAAACATATAATGCATATCAGTTACATTTACAGTATTAAAATTACTTAAATCTAAACTTGTTAACGATGAACAGTTATAAAACATATTTCCCATATCTCTTACATTTGA
>CAKPQS010000003.1 GCA_934179675.1 uncultured Bacilli bacterium | reverse complement strand
ACTTCCTTTATTTTATTGTATCAAAAAAGTAGACTGATTGTCTTTTTGACATTGTCTACTTTTATCATATCACTTCATAATGATTCTTTTTTATCTAAAAAAATAGGATGTGTATCCTATTCTATTTCTACGTTTCTCCATAAAACATTAGTATATGTTCCATAAGAAATAATATATTTAATTTTATATTTACCAGTATTATTTGTATTAATATCAGTTATTGGAGTATTAGTATCACTTTCTAAATAATATACTTTATTAACGCTATATTTAGAACTATCAACATTTATGCCATTTTCGGTAACTATTATACCTTCATCATTAAAAGTTTCGCCCTTATTAATACTTATATCAGAACTACCTTTTAAAGATGATGTAATTAAATTGCCACTAAATGATGCTGTAATTTCAGTACCAATGCTACTATTATCTATACTATAAGTTTTTGTAAATAATTCATACGCTGATTTTACGACAAATGTTGTACTTGCACTTGTTTGATATTCAAATGATGTACCTGTTGTAGAACCAATATTAACTAATTCACCGTTTTCATTTTTAATATAAATATTATAAACAACATTTCCTAATGTTTTTTTATTTTGTTCAATTCTTTTATTTAAATATTTATTTTGATCACTTTCAGATTTATAAACACTTGCAAAATACGTTTTTAGAAATTCTGTATCTAAATAATTTGGCGTAGCAATAGCATCCCAAGTTAAAGTAGCTTTTAAATTATTAATAGAAATATTTAAATTAGTAACATCATTTAAACGTGCAAATCTATCAGAAGTTTCTGTAGGAGCAGTACCAGATTTAAATAATTCATAAGTAATAAATTCTTTTGGTGTAAATTCGCTTGCTAATTTAGCAGGGTATGTATCTTTTTCTATAGCAACTTTTTCAACACCAGCAGATGATATTTTAAATGTTGCATTTTTACTAAACATTTTCTTTGCAATAGCAGCCCATAATCTATGATTTTGTGTACTACTTAAAACATTCCAATATCCTTTATCAGCATAGCCTGTTAATTCTGGATAACCATACCATAAAGCAATAGCATATTCTGGATTATATCCAGCAACCCATAAATCATTAACAGCATTGTAACTCATATTATATCTTTTTGTTGTTTGAGCATCAAAATTTGTAGTACCTGTTTTAGCAGCAACTTCACCACTTACATAACTAATATATGGATAAGATCTTGCTGTATCTTTTAAAATACTTGTCATCATATAAGATGTTTGGCTACTCATAGCTTTAGTTGTTGTAACTTTATTTTCAACTGTTTCATCTGTTTCTCTATAAACGAATTTTGTAAAACTATGTGGTGTATGATAATATCCTCCATTTGCGAAAGCAGCATAAGCACCAGCCATAGAAAGAGGAGATTCACCACTTGTAGTACCATTACCATAAGATCCTATTGCATGGGCTTCATGAATATAAGTACTTCCTTCATATTCTGGATTCAAATTTAAATTTGTAACAAATTCTCTTATTTTATTATTATTAACTGATTGGAAAGCTTTTAAAGCAGGAACATTTCTTGATCTTATAATAGCTGATCTAAGTGTTTCAAGTCCATCATAGCCACCATCCCAGTTATATAAATTTGATCCAGCTGAATATTTATGTGCTTCATCAACTACTGGTCCATAAGTTGACCAGTTATTATATTCAATTCCAGGACCATAGTCATATAATGGTTTAGCTGTAGAACCGATTTGTCTTTTAATATCAGTTGCATAATTAAAGTTCCATACACCAGTCATATTTCTACCATTAGCAACAGCAACAATACCACCGGTATTAACATCAAGAACAATACTTCCAGCTTGGACTTTATCATTTTCCCATTTATATCCTTCGCCATTAAATATTTTATTCATAGAGTCTTGTTTACTTCTGTCCATTGTTGTATAAATTTCAAGTGGTGTAACATAAGGATTAATTCCTTTTCCATCAGCATCTTTTGTAAAGTTATAAATTTCATCAACTACTGTATCTATAAATGATTGATATTCTGAACCATAAGATACACTATCAACAAGTAAACTTTCAACAGGTATTGATTCTGCTAGTTTTCTTTCTTCATTTGTAATATAACCATGTAATTCCATTAAATATAATACAGTACTTCTTCTAGCACTTGCACCTTCCGGATTTTTAAATGGATTATAAGCATTTGGTGCTTGGAATAGTCCTGCTAATAATGATGCTTCTGCTAAATTTAGATCTTTAGCATGTTTGCCAAAATAAGTTTTAGATGCTTGTTCAACTCCACAGGCACTTGCACCTAAACAGGTATCATTGACATATAATTCAATTATTTGTTGTTTTGTATAATTTTTTTCAATTTGAAAAACTGATACATAAACATCTTTAAATTTACGAATAATACCTTTTATGCCATGGGCATCTGTCCCATTAATATTGTTTTTGGCAATTTGCATTGTAAGAGTAGAAGCTCCTCCGGCTGCTTTGCCTAAAAGTTGACCAAATGTTGCTTTAGCAAATCTTGGGATATCAACACCATTGTGTTGAAAAAATCTTGAGTCTTCAGTTGCTATAATTGCATCTACTAATACTTCTGATAATTCATCATAAGTTATTTTTTCACGATTACCTTCAGCTGGGAATAAACGGGCAAATTCTATGCCATCTTTATCGTAAAGTACAGTTGCTTCTTTTTTTACTAGATCATTTGGATTGAATTTTTCAGTTGTTAATACTATATATGTAAAGAAAACTCCAATACCTAATATGCCTATTAAAAATAGAGAACAAAATACAATTAATACATATCTTATTATTCTTGTATATAGTGGTTCATTTTTTATTTTTTTATTTTTTATATTTTTTGTTTTATTTTTTGTTTTATTTTTTGTTTTTTTCTTTCGCACAAACATACCTCGTTTCCAACATATTAAACTTGCTATTATAGTTAGTAATAATACTATTATTAGACTAAAATACCATTTTAGAAAAAATAATAGTATTATAAATAAAATAATTGAGCTTATTCCTATAATGAAATAAATTTTATTTTCAATAATAAAATCTAGACATATAAAATAAGTTTTTTTAATTTTATTTCCAATATTTTTAAATAAATTTTTAACTTTCATTATTACCTCCAAAATATAAATATTCAATTACTTGTAAAAAATCACATCTAGGATTGTATTTATCTTTTATTAAATATCCTTTATCTAAAAAATATGAGTGGGGGATAGTTGATTTATTATTTTCAAGGTAATCAAATAAATCTTCTGCTTTTAAATAATAAGTTTCACCTTTAGTGGTAAAACGAACTATTAAAAAACCAATTCCTCCATGTTTTACAATGTTTTTTAAATGTTTAATTTGATGTGCATGAATATTTCTTAAAGGAAAACTATCACATTTTGTTTCTTTGGCTTCAAAATCAATATATTTTCCATTATATATTCCATTATAATCAGTAGTTGATGGTATTCTAAAATGTGCTTCTTTTATAACTGCATCATTTTTATTTGAATAATCAACTTTACATATTGTAATGGGTGTGGGCTTTTTATAAATAACAGCTTTGTCAGTTAACAAATAATATTCACAACTTGCATTTAAATCAGCTTCTAAATTCATTCCTCTATTACTATAACTAATTTCATGTTTGGGTTTTACTATACCTTTTGGGTAATTCATGAACATCACCATTAACATTATACTATAAATTTATGTAAAAAAAAAGATGCCTATTTTTTGCGTTTGAAGATATTGTCAAAAAGTGTAAATTGTGTTACCATTATTATGGTGATAATTGTGTATGATTTAAAGGGGAAAGAAATTAGTGTAATTACGGAAGAAAAGAAAGAAACAAATGATATTATAGATTTTGATGATACTTTAGATTTAACAGAAGTATTGGAGGAATTAAAAGAAGATGATGAGTAAAGAATATATTGATGTTTTTTTAAAATATCTTAATCAGTTATATAGTTATAACAAGATGAAAAATAATAATTTTGTTATAAGTGCGGATATGGTTTATACAATTTTAATTAATTATGGTGTAGATAATAATGAAAATATTAGACCTTTATTTAATATTTGGGTTGATCGTTTTAATAAAAGACCGGGAATTAATGTAATTTATTTAAAAAATTCTTATTTTTGTTATTTTGCAAGTGGTATGTTTAATCCAATGAATTCTATAAAATTATATATTCCGTTAAAAAAACATAATTTAGATCAAAATGTTACAAGAATTTTTGAGTATATGCGAGCAAATAATATAGCTCATATTTCAAAAATTTCTATGGAAATAAGAAATGATGATTTAGTTATTAGGACGAATAAAGAAAATGTTAGTAAAATAATTAATTTTATTACAAATGATAATGAAATAAAAAAAGATTTGGGTCCTTTAAATCCACTTGTACCTAATTTTTATGGAATTGGTGTTACAAAGGATGGGAGTAAATCATATAATTATTTTTTATCTGGTATATTAGCTGAATGTTTAAATAGGGGCATGATTTTGGATGCAAATAACTATAGTAATTATTTAAGACAAATTAGTTTAAAAATGGAAGATAATGAAAAAATGATTTGTGTCATTGCTTCAAAGGTAAAGTCTAATATAACTCTTGATGAAATTATTAATTATGATTTTATAAATGAAAAATCAAACAAAGTATTATTAGATGCTATGGAGTCTACTAAAAGAAAATATGGGATTAAACAACTTTATTCAGCTTTGTATAGATATATAACAACAAATGATGCACTTGGTTTTACTAGAGGTGAGAAAAATTATAGATATAATTTGAAGACTAGTTTAAATTCTAATGATGTTAAAAATATTATAGATAAGAGTATTAGTAAAAATGTCCCAATTATTCAAAAAATTGAAATGTTTGTAAATTCTATTTATGCTGATGAAATAGCTATGAATAAAGAAAATGAGAATATGATTTTGGAAGATTTTTTGGACTATTTAAATCAGTTATATAATTCTAATGATTATAATAATCAAAAATTATCTGTGCTTATTTTACAAATGTTAAAAAGTGATGAAAAATTTGAAGGTATTAGTATTAGATTAATTGTAGAAAAAATACTTCTGCAAATTTATCCTAATTATACTAGTGAACAAATTAAAAAAAATATTCTAAATAAGGAAATGATTTATACAATTATAAATTTAGTTAGTGAAAGAAATGAGTATACTAATTGAAATTTAATTTACAAATAGGTAATAGAGATTTGTGCTAAATAAGACAAAAAATCTCTTTTTACTTTAGGATAATATCTAAAATAAATTTCTATATTATTTATAAATAGAAATAATAATTTTTATTTAGACTTTTTAATTGACTTATTACGGTAACTATTGTAAAATGTAGGGGAATTTTATAATTAATAAGAAGGAAACGAATAATTAAATAATTTAAATTACACTATTGATAAATATGATGAAGTAATTGAAGATTCTAGTTTAAAACTACAACATTTAAAGGATTATTTAAATTTGATTATGATGCTTATTTGGAAAAAAAATTTAAATTAGAAGGCGAAATTAAAGCATTAGAAAAAGCTAAATTAGTTCCATATTTTGCACATATTGATTTTAAAAATGATAAAAATTTTGATAGATGTTATATTGGAAAAAGGCGTTACTGATTATGATAATATTATTACAGTTGATTGGCGGGCATCTATTTCATTACTTTATTATGATTCTAATATCGGGGAATGTAAATATTTGGCACTAGAAGGGATTATAAAGGAAATCTTCTTTTAAAAAGACAATATACAATAGAAAATAGCAAACTAATAAATTTTAATGATGTTGATACTGTAAGTAATGATGAATTATTAAATCTTGATAAAACTATACCAGTTATAAGATATGGTGAAAAAGTAGAATATACAAATAAAGATGTATTGGAATTAGTTAGTGATTTGAAAAATAAATATAAAACAGTCGCACTTATTACTAAAACACAAGAAGATTCTAATATTTTATACGATAAATTAAAAGATAAATTAGAAATTAATTTAATTAATTTAAATTATGATAGCAATATAAATATATTACCTAGTTATCTAAAGGATTAGAATTTGATTCAGTAATAATTGTAAATAAATATAAAGAAGATAGTATTATTGAGATGAAACTTTTATATGTTTCTATGACTAGAGCTATTCATAAATTAATTATAACGATTTAAATTTATATATTAAACAAATGGTTTCTATAAATAATAGATCTTCTGCATTAATTTGAAATATTTCAAATCAATATATTTTTCTTGTTATAATTTATTTTAAAGTGTATAATTTAATTACATTTAGGAGGGGTAATATGTATGCAGGTGTTGTTGTTGAATTAGTTAATAAAAATGTAGATAAAACATTTACATATAAAATTCCTGATAATTTAAATATTGAACTTGGAATTAGAGTACTTGTTCCTTTTGGTAAAATGATATTAGAAGGTTTTGTAGTTGAAATAACTAATAATAAACCTAATTATGATGTAAAAGAAATACTTAAACAAATTGATACTGAACCTATTTTAAATAAAGAAATGTTAGAACTAGGAAAATATATTTCTAAAAAAACATTTAGTACACTTGCAAGTAGTTATCAAACAATGTTACCTAAAGGTTTAAAAGCTAAAAATGGCTCTAAAATTAATATAAAATATGCAACTTATGTTGTAATCAATAAAAATGTTTCTTTGGATGGAAAAAGAAAAGAAATATATGATTTAGTTAAAAAAAATGGCAAAGTTTTAAAAAAAGAATTAAATAATATTTCATCTTATATAACAAAAGATTTAATTAATTCAGGTATTTTAAAAGAAGTAGAAGAAGAAATAGACAGATTAGCTCAAAAAGAAATTAAAGAATATAAAAATGTTATTTTAAATGAAGAACAACAAAATGCCGTTAATATTATTAAAAATGCTAAAGGTTTTAAACCATTTCTTTTACATGGCGTTACAGGTTCCGGTAAAACAGAAGTTTATATGCATGTAATAGATGAAGTTTTGAAAGAAAAAAAAGAAGTAATTGTTTTAGTACCAGAAATAAGTTTAACACCTCAATTAACAAATATATTTAAATCAAGATTTAAAGGTAATGTTGCCATTTTACATAGTGGACTTTCTGATGGTGAAAAATATGATGAATGGCGTAAAATAAAAAATAAATCTGTAAGTATTGTTGTTGGTGCTAGAAGTGCTGTATTCGCACCATTTACTAATATTGGTTTAATTGTTATTGATGAAGAACATTCTAGTTCATATCATCAAGAAAATATGCCTACATATAATGCAATTGATATTGCTTTAAAAAGAGGAAAAAATCATAATGCTAAAGTTATTCTTGGTAGTGCTACTCCTTCAATTGAAAGTTATACAAGGGCTAAATTAAATATTTATGAATTAATAGAATTAAAAAATAGGGTAAATAAACAAATGCCAGTAGTTGAAATGGTTGATATGTGTAAAGAATTTAAAATGGGGAATCGTATTATATCTAGTGTTTTAAAAAATAAAATAAATGAAAGATTAGCAAAAAAAGAGCAAATAATTATTTTATTAAATAGGAGAGGATATACAACTAGTTTAGTTTGTTCCAATTGTGCTACAACGATAAAATGTCCTAATTGCGATATTCCACTTGTTTTTCATAAAACAAATAATAAACTAAAATGTCATTATTGTAATCATGAAGAAAATGTTATTTCATTATGTCCAAAATGTAAAACTAAAAGTTTAAAATATTATGGCTTTGGAACAGAAAAATTAGAGGAAACATTAAAAGAAATGTTTGCTGCTAGAGTAGTTAGGATGGACATTGATACAACAAGTAAAAAAGGCGCTCATGAAAAATTAATTGATTCATTCGCTAGCTATGAATATGATATTTTAATTGGAACACAAATGATAGCTAAAGGACTTGATTTCAATAATGTAACATTAGTTGGGGTTATAAATGGTGATGCCACATTAAATATTCCTGATTTCAGAAGTGGTGAAAGAACATTTGAACTTTTGAATCAGGTCGCTGGTAGAGCTGGAAGAAGTAGTAAAAAAGGTGAAGTTATTATACAAGGATTTAATATTGATCACTATAGTATTCGTTTAGCTGCCTTAAATGATTATAAAAGTTTTTATGAAATAGAAATGAAAATGAGAAAAAAATTAAATTATCCTCCTTATTGTGATCTTTTATTAATAAAAATAATGGATAAAAATATTGATGATTGTTTTATAGAAGGAGAAAAGATCGCTAATTATTTAAAACAAGATAATATATCTATTCTTGGCCCATCAGCAGCTTTAATACCTAAAATTAATAATATATATTGTGTACAAATAATAATTAAATATAAAGAATATAAAAGTATTTATGAAAAAATAAAATTTATTAATGATAAATATAAAGAAAGTAAAAAAAAGGTAATACTTGAATTTAACCCTGTAAGGTTATAAAGTATTATCTTTTCATATGAAATTCATTATCTATTTCAGGAAGTGGTGTTACTTTTTGGTAAGGTTTTTTTGTAATTTGATCTTCCTTTTTTATTTCTTTTGTTTTTTGCAAATTAATAGTATTTAATTCATTTTTTGTTTTTTTAATTAATTTATTTAATTTATTAATATTTTCATTTAATTTATTCATTTTATTTTCAAATATAACTATTTTGGCAAAGCTATAAATAATTGAGCAAGAACAGCCAGAAAACACTAATACATTAATTGCTCCTATAAATTTACTTAAATAATAAGCATTCGTCTGTGAAATGTTAAAACTATTTTTAGATATATAATTAATTATAATATTAAAAATAATTATACCAACACAAAAAAATATAAGGTACAAATAATTTTTTCCTTTTTTTTCATATTGGTTACATTCTTCTTTTATGTTAATTTTTTCTTTTTCAAGATGGTTTATAATATCTTTTTTTAATAATTCTTCATCTACATTATCTGAATATTTATTAATTTTTATTTCATCATTTTCAATTGATACACTAGCATTACGATTTGCAAAAAAATAATTCTGTTTCATATCTATTCTCCTCTATTACAATATCTATTATAAACTTTTAAAAAAATATGTCAAATTAAAACTATTTATGGTAAAATATTTACTGGAGGTATGATATATGAAAATAGTATTTATGGGTACACCAGAATTTAGTAAACCTATATTAGAAGCTTTAATAAAAAATTATGATGTTGAATTAATAGTTACACAACCTGATAGAGTACTTGGAAATAAGGTAAGTGAACCAATTATTAAAAAAGTTGGTTTAATGAATAATATAAAAGTTTTTCAACCACAAAAAATAAGAAAAGAATATGAAGAAATAATTAATTTAAATCCTGATATGATTATTACTTGTGCTTATGGTCAAATTATTCCTAAAGCATTATTAGATTGTCCTAAGTATGGAGCAATTAATATTCATGCTTCACTTTTACCTAAATTAAGAGGAGGAGCACCTATTCATCATGCAATTATTGATGGTTATGATAAAACGGGTATTACTATTATGTATATGAATGATAAAATGGATGAAGGCGATATTATTATGCAAAGAGAAACTATTATAACAGATGATGATACTACGGAAACTTTGCATGATAGATTATCTATAATTGGTCGTGATTTGATACTTGAAGCAATACCTAAAATTATAAGTGGTGATATAAAAAGAATAAAACAAAATGAAGAAGATGTTACTTATGGATATAATATAAGTCGTGATGATGAAAAAATTGATTTTAATAAAACTAGAAGAGAAATATTTAATCAAATTAGAGGACTTAATTCATATCCTGGAGCTTATACTATTTTTAACAATAAAATTCTTAAAATATGGAAAAGTAGAATAGGTTCAGAAAAAAAAGGAACAATTGGAGAAATTGTAAATATTTATGATGATGGTTTTGGTGTTATTTGTGCTGATGGCGAAATTATTTTGACGGAAGTACAATTGGAAGGCAAGAAAAAACAAACTGCTAGAGAATTTATAAATGGTCATCAATTAATTGGAAGTATATTAAAATGAAAACAATTTTAAAAAATGAACAAATGCGTAATATAATTTATTTGTTTTTAGGATTGATCGTTTCATTAATAATATTTATAACTTATAAACCTTATAAAAAAAGTTTAAAAATAGTTGATGAAAAAGATGTAAAAACATTAGAAAAAAGTTCTTTTGCTTATATTTTAGAAGATTATAAAAATACATTGTATTTTAGTTACACTATTTATTATGATGAATATGTGATAAGTGGAATATATAATGGTGCTTTTATTGATAATAATCAAATAGAAGAAATAAGAGAATTTGAAAATTTTATTAGACCTGATAATTTATATAATATTTTGAGTGATAAAGAGTATCAAGATGAATATGTTATTGGAAATAATATAGTTAAATTAAAAATAGAGGATGAAAAAATAAAAAAAATAATTGTTAATGATATAACAATAGAATATGGAGGATAAAATGTTAAAAATTGTGATTGTATTATTAATTATAGTAGTAGCGTGTTGTTTTTTGAAAGGATTTAAAAGAAGTATATACTTTATATGTGCTTTTGATATTTTATTAAGAGTATTAAATGCTATTGCTAGTTTTTATGGTAAATATATAGGAGAATTTGCAAGTTTCGTAAATAAATATATTCCTGCTTCATTACCTAGTATTATAAAAGAATTTACTAATGGAACACTTCAATTAATATTAATTGGTGTGTATATAGTAATATTTGCAATCTTTGAATACTATATATTAGCGTATATGTTTAAAAATAAAAGGTGATATATGTATGACTATATAAAAGGAAAAATTGAACAAATTGAACCTTCTTATATTGTAATCGATAATAACGGAATAGGTTATAAAGTATATACACCTAATCCATATATATTTAATATAAATGAAGATGTAAAAGTATATATATATCAATATGTAAGAGAAGATGAAATTAGTTTATATGGATTTAAAAATAATGAAGAAAAAGAAATGTTTTTAAAATTAATTGATGTTAAAGGTTTAGGATGTAAAATGGCACTACCAATGTTAGGAACTGGTAGTGTAAATGGACTTGTTGATGCTATTGAACGAGAAAATATTTTGTATTTAAAAAAATTTCCTAAAATAGGAGATAAAGTTGCTAGACAAATTATTCTTGATTTAAAAGGAAAATTAGTTATGACTAAAGAAGAAGTAAAGGTAAATGATGAATTAGTTGATGCTTTAATAGGTCTAGGATATAAAAATGGTGATATCAACAAAATTATTAAAGATATCGATAATACTAAACCAATAGGTGAACAAATTAAAGATGCTTTAAAATTATTATTAAAAAAATAGGGGGAATATATGAATGAAATGCTAAATGCAACAAAACTAGAAAATGAAATAGAACCAGAAAATATAAGGCCACAATCAATTGATGAATATATTGGTCAAACAGAAGTAAAAGAAAATTTAAAAATTTTTATAAAAGCTGCTAAAATAAGAGGAGAATCATTAGATCATACACTGTTATATGGTCCTCCAGGATTAGGGAAAACGACACTTGCTAATATTATTGCTAATGAACTTGGAAGTAATATAAAAACAGCTAGTGGTCCAGCAATTGAAAAAACAGGTGATTTAGCTGCTGTTTTATCAACACTTGAACAAGGAGATGTATTATTTATTGATGAAATACATCGAATTCCTCGTTTTGTTGAAGAAATATTATATTCGGCAATGGAAGACTTTAGTATTGATATTGTAGTTGGTACAGATACATCTAGTAGGTCAATTAAAATTGATTTGCCTCCTTTTACGTTAGTTGGTGCTACAACTAGAGCTGGAGATTTAACAGGTCCATTAAGAGATCGATTTGGTATTGTATCAAAATTGAATTATTATACTATTGATGAATTAAAACAAATTGTTAAAAGAACTTCTAGAGTACTTGCTTATGATATTGATGATGATGCTGCTTATGAAATTGCTAAAAGAAGTAGAGGGACTCCGAGAATTGCTAATAGACTTTTTAAAAGGGTTAGAGATTATGCTTGTGTTATGGAAGAAAATGTTATAACTAAAGATGTTGCTTCTTATGCTTTGGATAAATTAAAGGTTGATAAAGAAGGATTAGATGAAACAGATTATAATTTATTAAAATCTATAATTGAAAGATTTAACGGTGGACCAGTAGGAATTGAAGCTATTAGTTCATCGATTGGTGAAGAACAAACAACGATTGAAGATGTATATGAACCTTACTTATTACAAAATGGATTCTTAAAAAGAACACCAAGAGGAAGAATGGTTACTGAAAAAGCTTATGAACATTTGGGAATCAAAAAGAAGTAAGTATATTATTTTGACTTATTAAATAAAATTTTGTATAATAATAGTACTTTTGGAGGTAATATGAATAAATTATCAGAAACTTTAATTTTTGGGCTACTTTTAAATTTTCTTCTTGTGTTATTTACAGTTAAATTTTTTAATTTCTATGTAATAACAGTTGCTATTTCGGCAGCACTTCATATAGCAAGTGATATATATGAAAAAATAAGAGATAAGGAACTTGGTTTTTCTGTTTATAAAATAAAAGGTTATAAAGGTTTAAAAATATTTAATTTAGTATCATCTTTTATGCCAATTTTTAATTTTATATATGCATCTTTTAGATATTTTGAAATTGCAAATACTACTGATGTTAGATATTTATTTACAAGAATTGATAAATTAGAACCTTTTAGAGAAACTGTTAAAGATAATAAAATAGGTGAAGAAAAAAGTAAAGTATTTGATTTTCCTTCTTCACAAAATGATGAAAAAATAGAAATAGAATATGATGGTTTAACTAAAAAAGAATATAATATAGCTCAAAAAATGGTTGCAGTAGATGATTATGTTGATGAAATAATAATGAATGTTAATTTAAGTAAAGAAGAAAAAATAGAATTACTAAAAAAAATGAGAAAACAGTTATATTTAACTAATAATGTTCGAATGAGTCCAAATAAAATACTTAAAATGTCTAAAAAGAAATAGACATTTTTTCTATACTTTGTTAAAATATATAATTGGTGGAGGTATAAAATGAATGATACAATAATAAATGAAATATGTGTAATACTTAATATAAAAAAAGAACAGGTTGAAAACACATTAAAATTATTAGAAGAAGGAGCAACTGTACCTTTTATAGCTCGTTATCGTAAAGAAAAAACTGGTGCATTAAATGAAGATGAAATAAGAAAAATTAATGAATATTATGAATATCAGATAAATTTACTTAAGAAAAAAGAAGATGTTATTAGATTAATTGATGAAAAAGGATTATTAACGGATGAATTAAAAAATGATATTTTAAGTGCTAAAAAGATGGTTGAGATTGATGATTTATATAGGCCTTTTAAAGAAAAGAAGAAAACAAAGGCTACAGATGCTATTAATAATGGATTAGAACCACTTGCTAAAATTGTTATGAGTTTTCCTATTAAGGGAAATATTGATGATATAGTTAATAAATATATAAATAGTAAAGTAAAAACTAAAGATGAAGCAATAGTCGGAGCATCTTATATAATTGCTGAATGGATAAGTGATAATGCTTATTACCGTAAAGGAATAAGAAATTATACTTATAATAATGGAATAATAAGAACTAAAATTAAAAAAAATGCAATAGATGAAAATAAAGTTTATGAAATGTATTATGATTATAATGAAAAAGTAAAGGAAATTAAACCTCATAGACTTCTTGCTATTAATAGAGCTGAAAAAGAAAATATTATTAATGTAAATATAGAAATAGATGAAATGAATATACTTGATTATTTATATAAAAAAATAATTAAAGTAGAAAATAGTTATGTTGTTGATATTGTAAAAAATGCTATTAATGATGCTTATAAAAGATTAATAGCACCGTCAATAGAAAGAGAAATAAGATCAGAATTAACGGAAAAAGCATCTGATATTGCTATAAGTAATTTTGGAAAAAATCTAGAAAAACTCTTATTAACGCCACCTTTAAAAGAAAAATGGGTATTGGGGTTAGATCCGGCATTTAGAACGGGATGTAAACTTGCAGTAATTGATCCAACAGGAAAATTAGTTGAAATATCTAAAATATATCCTCATGAACCTGTTAAAAAATATGATGAGGCTAAAAAAATAGTAAAAACTTTATTAGATAAATATAAAATAGAAATTATTGCAATTGGAAATGGTACTGCTTCAAGAGAAAGTGAAGCATTTATTGCTGATGTTTTAAAAGATTATCAAAATATAAATTATATAATAGTAAGTGAAGCTGGTGCTTCTGTTTATAGCGCTTCACCGCTTGCTAAACAAGAATTTCCTGATTTACAAGTTGAAGAAAGAAGTGCTGTTAGTATTGGTAGAAGATTACAAGATCCTTTGGCTGAACTTGTTAAAATAACACCTGAAAGTATTGGTGTTGGGTTATATCAACATGATTTACCTAGTAAAAAATTATCGGAAACACTTGATTTTACTGTGGAAAAAGCAGTTAATATGGTTGGTGTTAATATAAATACTGCTTCGCCTTTTTTGCTAAAATATATATCTGGTTTAACGAAAACTTCTATTGCTAAAATAATTAAATATCGTGAAATCAATATGTTTAAAACAAGAGAAGAATTAATTGATAAAAAGATATTAACACCTAAAACTTATGAACAAGCAATTGGTTTTTTAAGGGTAAATGGAAATAATATTTTAGATAGTACTTCTATTCATCCTGAAAGTTATAATATAGTTTTAAATTTATTAGATTTATTAAATATTAGATTAGATCAAATAGGTTCTATTGAAATAATAGATAAATTAAATAATTTGGATATTGAAAAAATAGCACAATATTTAAATACTGATAAATTTACTTTAGAAGATATTATAAAGTCATTAAAGATGCCTAAAAGGGATCCAAGAGATGAAATGAAAAAGCCTTTACTTAAACATAATATATTAGAAATTAAGGATTTAAAAATAGGCGATTCTATAGAGGGTACTGTTAGAAATGTTACACCTTTTGGAGCTTTTGTTGATATTGGTTTACATGATGATGGTTTAATTCATATATCAAAAATGTCAAATAAATATATAAAGGATCCAAATGATATATTAAGTGTTGGTGATATTATAGATGTTTATGTAGATAGTATAGATTTAAATAAAAAAAGAGTTAATTTATCATTGATAAAATGAAGTATGAAATTAATAATGTCTTATATAATGTTATAGTTAAAAGAAAAAATAATAAAAATACATATATAAGAGTTGATGAAAATAAAAATATAGTTGTAACAACTAATTATTTTGTTACAAATAATAAAATTAAACAGATATTAGATAATAATATTAACTTTTTAAAAAAGAATCTATCAAAAGAAAAAAAAGATGGTTTTTACTTAATGGGTAAAAAATATGATATAATAGTTGATGAAAAAATAAAAGATGTAGAAATTTTAGATGATGTAATAAAAGTTAATAATTTAAAAAAATTAAATAGTTGGTATAAAATGAAAATATTAAGTATTTTTAAGGATCATTTAGATTTTTACTATAATAAATTTGATGAAAATATTCCATATCCAATATTAAAGATAAGATCAATGAAAACTAGATGGGGTGTATGCAATCGTAAAGTAAATTCTGTTACATTAAATTTAAATTTAGTTAAATATGATAGCTCTTGTTTAGATTATGTTATAATTCATGAATTATCACATTTTGTTCATTTTAATCATTCTAAATCATTTTGGAATACAGTTAGTAAATATTGTCCTAATTATAAAGAAATTGAAAAAAAGTTAAAAAATTGACAAAATATACATATTTTTTGTATTATAATTTGATTGGTGAAAATATGAAAGTTAAAGTATTTGATGAAGAAAATGAAAGCGATTTAGAATCTAAAATAAATAGTTTTATTGATAATGTTGATGAAATATATGATATAAAATATAATGTTGCTGTTGGTATAAGTGGTGAAGATCAAATTTATTGTTTTTCTGCTTTAATAATGTATGAATGAGGTAAAATATGAAAAAAACAAATTTTATGAGTGGTGCGATTATAGCAACACTCGGTATTATTGCGTGCAAAGTACTTGGATTAGTATATGTAATTCCTTTTTATTCAATTATAGGAACAATGGGGAGAAGTTTATATAGTTATGCTTATAGTATTTATTCAATGTTTGTAAATGTAAGTACAAGTGGTGTTCCTCTTGCTATATCAAAATCAGTAAGTGAGTATGATACTCTTGGTAATTATGAGGCTAAAGAGAGAATATATAAACTTGGTAAAATAATAATGACTACAATAGGTTTTATAAGTTTTTTACTGATGATTATATTTGCTGAGGGGTTAGCAAAATATATAATGGGTGATGCTACAGGTGGTAATAGTATAAAAGATATAGCTTATATTATAAGGGTTGTTTCAACTGCTTTGTTATTTGTACCTGTATTAAGTGTTGCTAGAGGTTATGTTCAGGGTTCTAAATATATTCAGATAAGTAGTGTTGCAAATATAATTGAGCAATTGGTAAGAGTGTTAGTTGTTGTTTTAGGTAGTTATTTAACGATAAAAGTGTTTAATTTGGGTGTTACAAATGGTGTTGCTGTTAGTGTATTTGGAGCGACTGTTGGTGCGATTGCTGCTAGTTTATATATTCTTATAAAGATAAGGAAAAATAAGGGTAAATTTAAGACTAAGTCAGATAATTGTATTAAGGTATCAGATAAAGAGTTGATTAAAAAAATAATTGTTTATGCGATTCCGTTTATTATAATTGCACTTATGAAGTCTGCTTATAGTTTAGTTGATACTTTTACGATTGTTAAGGGTTTAACTAAAGTTGGTTTTGATACTGTTACTGCTGAAACTGCTTCTAGTGTTATTGTTACTTGGGGTAATAAATTTAATACGATTATTGCTTCTATTTGTTTAGGTGTTGCTGTTAGTTTAATTCCTTCAATTAGTAGTTGTATGGTTGTAAATGATATGAAGGGCGTTAATGATAAGGTAAATCAGGCTTTTCAGATGATTATTTATTTAACACTTCCTATGGCAATTGGTATTTCTTTTTTGTCAAAACCAATATGGACTGTTTTTTATGGTGTTGATTCTTTAGAACTTGGTTCTGCTATGTTAATGGTTACGATATTTACTTCTGTTAGTTATTCAATGTATTCTATATTACTTGATGCTAACCAGACTATGAATAATACAAAATTGACTTTTATAATTCTTGGTATAAGTGTATTGTTAAAGGTTTTATTGAATACACCTCTTATGTATTTATTTGATTTTATTCATGTTAAGGCATATTATGCTCCTGCGTTTGCGGATATATTTATTCAGTTGTTTGTTTTTCTAATTGTTTTAGTTTATTTTAGAAAAAAATATAAGTTTACTTATAATACAACTTTTATTAATTTTATAAAGACTATAATATGTTCACTTGCTATGTTGGTTTGTTTAATTGGTTTAAAACTTATAATTAATCAATATTTAGTTGGTGGTAGAATGATTAGTATGATTAGTTTAATTATTTATTCGTTATTTGGTATGATTATATATTTTGTTTTATCTTATAAGATGGGACTTGCTAATTCTGTTTTTGGCAAGGATAGAATAGATAGATATTTAAATAAATTGCATTTAAAAAGAAACTAGAAAAAAATCTAGTTTTTTAATTTGTATATTGATTTTGGTCTATAAAAAATGTATAATTGGGATAGAAGGATAAGGTGTGTATATATGAATATTGTTGATAAATCTATAAATAAAGGAACAAACATACATACATTACTAAATATTAAAGAAATTAGTATTTTTGATAGTGATTTAATAGGAGTAGATTATATAGATTCTGGTCCAATTTTTAGCGCATTTAATTTATTGGGAGAAAGTATATGAAGAAGAAAATTTTATTTTTATCAATATTATGTTTATTATTTGTAACATTAAGTTATACTTATTCATCATTTAAAAATACTATTGTAGCTAATATAACAGCTAATGTAAAAGATTGGGTATTTAAAGTAAGTGTAGATAATGGTATTATTGAAGATGGAGGTTATAAATTACATTTAAGTGGTACTAGTGGATCATTTAATGTTAATATTAATACTACTGGATCTAAAAGTGGAGCAGATTATACTATTGAACTAATAGGGGATAGCTCTATTAAGTTTTATAAAGATAGTAGTTATACTAAATTAATTAATAATAATATATATAGTGGATTTATAAATAGTAATACTGGTAGTAGTGTTACATTATATTATAAGTCTGATACTACTATAAATAGTGATATTTTAATAAAAACTAAAGGTACTATAATGGAAACAGCAACAATGAAGAACGGATATAGTGATGATTCTAGTGCAAATGGTGGTACAGAATTTTGGACTAAGAATTATAAACCTTATATAAGAACTATTGACTTTGGTAATGATTTAAGTAATTTACCAAGTAATTGTACTGAAGAAAATTTATGTTGGGATATATCTGAAAGTCCAACTCAAAAGAAGAAAGTGTATGGATATTTAATTGATACTGGTTTAAAAGATAGTACTGATAATACAAAACCTTTATATAATTTATATATTGTAAGTGATGCACTGATTTTTGCACCATCAGATTGCACTTCTATATTCTCGTTTTATAAGTACGACAATGGTAGAATATCTAATTTAACTCAAATAAATTTTAATGATAATTTTAATACTTCAAAAGCAACAAAAATGAGTGTGATGTTTTCTAGTTGTTTATCTTTAACAAGTTTAGATTTGAGTGGTTTTAATACGGCAAATGTAACAAATATGTATAGTATGTTTGGTGGTTGTTCATCATTAATAAGTTTAGATTTAAGTAATATTAATACAGCTAATGTAACCAATATGGCTTCTATGTTTAGTGGATGTTCATCTTTAACAAGTTTAAATTTAAGTGGACTTAATACCTCAAATGTAACAGATATGAACTATATGTTTTCTTCTTGTTCATCTTTAAAGAACTTAGTTTTAAAGAACTTTAATAATGAAAAGGTAAAAGATATGAGTGACATGTTTTCTTCTTGTTCATCATTAATAAATTTGGACTTAAGCAGTTTTAATACAACAAATGTAACAAATATGTCTAGTATATTTTCTGAATGTTCATCCTTAACAAGTTTAAATTTAAGTAATTTTAATACTGCAAATGTAACAAATATGTCATATATGTTTTATAATTGTTCATCCTTAACAAGTTTAGATTTAAGTAGTTTTAATACGGTTAATGTAGCAACTATGGGTGATATGTTTAGTGAGTGTACATTGTTAAAAAATTTGGTTTTAAATAATTTTAATACTGCAAATTTAAAATATGTGAATGGTATGTTTTATAATTGCACATCTTTAACAAATTTAGATTTAAGTAGTTTTAATACAGCAAAAGTAATAGATATGGGAACTATGTTTTCTGGATGTTCATCTTTAACAAGTTTAAATTTAAGTAACTTTAATACTGCAAATGTAACGGCTATGTATGATATGTTTAGAGGTTGTTCGTCCTTAACAAGTTTAAATTTAAGTAATTTTAATACGGCAAAAGTAGATGATATGTCTAAAATGTTTTATCAATGTTCATCTTTAACAAGTCTGGATTTAAGTAGTTTTAATGGTGAAAAAGTAACAAAAACGGGTAATATGTTCGATTCTTGTTCATCATTAACGAGTTTAGATTTAAGAAATTTTGGTATGGAGAATGTATCTGATATGAGTAATATGTTTTCCAACTGTTCATCTTTAACAACTACATTAAATATAAAGAGTTCTTGTTATGTTTGGAGTTGTAGTAATATGTTTAGCGGAGCAGCAACTAAATCAGGTTCTAAGGTAACAATAAATTATATAGCTTCTGCATCATCTTTAGTTGATCGAATGATTGCAACTAAATCATCTAATAGTAATATAGTTAAAGGAAGTCAAATATAGATATAAATTATTGTATAAATAATAAATCAATAGTAAAATTAAAATATAAATAAAGGTAATAATGAAAGGTTTGTTGATAACATGAAAAGGGAACATACATTTGATGGAGCAAAAAGTTTAACAGTCATCCTAGACTATGAAACACATGGGACATGGGTTGACTATTTCATAATATATGACTCTGGCACATCAACAACAGGTATAAACAATAATAAAAAATATGGTGGAGAGACTAGAACAAAGGAAATAATTACAATAAACTCTAATTATATTAAAATAACATTTACAAGTGATAGTAGTGGTAACAGTTATTTTGGTCTAAAAGCTATAGTAATACCTAATTATTAATAAAAATAAATAAACAATCTTTTATTAAATAATTCTAATTTTTTTAAAAAATATCAGTAGTATTAATATATATAATCAATAAAAGTAAAATTAATTGATAAAAATATTATACATCTAATTATCAAGTCAAGTACTAAGATGAATTTATTAAAATTCACCCTTGACTTGTTTTTTTATCATTACATTAAAAATGGATTATTATATGTTTAATGAGTTTTGGATAAATTTATTTCTTTTCATCTTTTGGAAAGATATTATATCATTTACTGACATTTTCAAAAAACTAACTATACTGACATTTGATATGAACCTCGTTTCTATGTCCAAGAAACGAGGTTCACATCATCACATTAGCTAGTTTTAATTTTGCACTTAATAAACAATATAATAATATAAATAACAAAAATAAATGAAATAAAAGGATAAATATAATACATAAATTCATTAAATATCGTTAAAGATTTAAAACAATTTAAAGATAAAATTAAAATTAATAAACCAATAATAATATTACTATATTTAAATTTTAACTTTTCTTTAACAATAAAAGCACTAAAAGACATAAGAATAAATAACCCAAAAATCCATTGAATAAATAATATATTTTCAATCCTTGTTAAAAAATTCAAAAAATTAATTCTTCTTAAAACAATATATTCAGGATACTGATATAATTTAACAAGATCACCACCAAGAACACCAATAGTAAAAATTAACATTAATAAAGATAAAATAACATAAACAAAATAAGAAATAAAAGTATTATTTTTATTATAATTAATTATCTTATCTTTAGGAACAAATAAAACTAAAAATAAAGGACATATATTAATAAAAAATATTTTAATCGCAGAAATAAAAGGAGGATATATACCATTTTCTAAAATAGGAAATAAATTTTTAAATGAAAATTCATTAAATAAACCTAAAATAGAAATAAAAAATAAATTAAAATTTATAATTAAAAATATAGTAGATGTTTTAAATAAAGATGATAAATCCTTTGAACATAAATAAATTATTAAAACAGAAAATATAAAACCAATAATAAAAGGATTTGTTTCAGAAAGAAATTGCGATACTAGAAAATTTGTTAAATTAAAAAATTGGATACATGAAATAAGAATAGAAAATAAAACAAAAATTAAATTAGGAATAAAAGAATATTTAAATAACTTTTTATTTTTTTCAAAGATATTTAAAGAAGGTTCATAATTAAATAAAAAATTAAAAATTAAAAGAAAAGGAATGGAAATAATAATACTAAATAAAACACCAATATAAGCATCAATACCAGATTCTTTTATAATAACATATATTCCTTCCCCATATACAGTCGTAAATAAAACAATAATCATCAAACTAATCAAATTAAAATTGCTAATTTTTTTCATTTTCAATTACCTTTAAACTATTACCTTTCTCAAAAATATCTAAATTAACATTTACATTAATAATTAAATCTTTATAAAAATCATTATTTGCTATTTTCTTATAATATTTATTATTAAACTTATAAAAATAATCAGTAAAAGAAAATATATCAGTATTATTTTCTTTAGAAAATTCAAATAAATTAATTATTTTTTCTTTTAAATCTAAACTAGCCTCATTTTCTATCCTTTTAATACCATCATCATTCGATATATCATAATCACACATAATAGAAGTTAAATTACCTTTAGCTTTAATATTAATATCAATAATAGGTTTATTTTTATTAACATTAATACTTGATTTACTATTAATTATCTCATAAGTTATATATTTATTTTCCATACATTCATAACCGATAATAGTAGTTTTTAATTTATCAATAATTAAATTATAAATAATAGTATTATTTTTATCTAAATAACCAATAAATTTATTATCCTTAAAATAAGCAGTATAATCTAAAGAAATAAGCGATTCAGGAATAGAAGATTCTAAATTATCCTTTTTATCACCATCTTTACCTAAAACACTAATAGAAGGTAGTATAATTTCTTTCGTTTTACTAATATACGACTCTGATAAATCATCAAAAGTAGTAAGTACAGTACCACCTAAATATTTAAAATTATTTTCAATTAAATTTCTAATACCAACTGAATTGATAGGATATATTTGCGTTAATACTGCTAAAACATCAGTAGGTGATGAATCTTTACTAACAAAAACATAAAAATCATTTCGAATTTCAATCTCTCTAAACCAAAAATCAATAATATCATCTATATTATTTTTAGCAATATTTTCATCAATAATCAGAACTTGTAAATGATTAGTATATGATTTTTTAGGTAGTTTAGTTAATATTCCTCTTGCAGCCTCATGAATTGTTTTAGCACTATAAGAATAATTTTTAAACCTAACAGGAGAAGACGAACTATTAGAATTACCTTGTTTTTGTGTATCAGCAATTTGAGCAGTAATTTTATAACCATCTTCTACTTTTTCTAGCCCACAACCAACAGTAATTGCAATCTTATCCAGTTCTCTATAATTGCACCCACTCATTAATAAGATCATTAAAAATATAAATAATTTTTTCATTTTTCACCTCTAAATTTATTATTAGATAAAACCTTCATTCTTTTATTATTAGGTAATTTTATAATCGTATTCATAAAACCATTTTTATCAAAAGGTTCAATAGGTGTTAGAAAAGGAATATCAAATGTTTCAATACTTGTTATTCTAATAATAAAAAATATAAAAATTGCTACTATACCAACAATACCAAGCAATGATCCACCAAGCATAAAAATAAGACGATATGTTCTTATTGACGTTGTAAATTCTGGTTCAGAAAAGGGAAGTGATGATATAGCAGTAACAGCTATAACAATTATCATAATTGGCGAAACAATCCCAGCAGAAACAGCAGCATCACCTAATATTAAAGCACCAACAATAGATAAAGTAGAACCATTTGAATTAGGAACACGATATTCACTTTCCTTAATAATTTCAAAAGCAATAATCATCATAAAAGCTTCTATAAATGCAGGAAAAGGTACACCATCTCTTTGAACAGAAAAACTAATTAGTAAATCAGTTGGTATAATTTCCTGATTATATGTTATTAATGCTACATAAATTGCTGGTGTTAAAATAGAAATAAAAAAAGCAATATATTTAATCATTCTTGTAATTGAAACATTTATACTATTTCCATACCAATCTTCAGGAGCCTTAAAATAATCAACAAATAAACCTGGAACAATTAAAGCAAAAGGACAATTATCAACTATAATAACAACTTTACCCCTTAAAATGGCTTTAGCAATTCTATCAGGTCGTTCTGTTGTAGTAATAGTAGGTAAAATTGATTTTATTCCTTTTTCTAAATTAAGTTTTAAATCATCTGATGTAATAATACCATCAATATTAATTGAATTAATTTTATTCATTATTTTTTTAACTAGTTCTTCTTTAACAACACCATTAACATAACAAACACCAATTTTAGTATTTGTATACTTTCCTTTTTCAACTTCTTCAACCCATAAACTATTAGACTTTATTCTTTTCTTTATTAAACCTATATTTGTTTGATAATCTTCTACAAGAGCATCTTTAGCGCCCCTTATAGCATTTTCCGTAGTAGGCTGTGATATAGATCTTTTTAAATTGCCTTTTGTTTCAAAAGCAAGTCCTATACAATTAAATAAAATAATTGTAAAACCATTATTTAAGTATGTACAAAAATCATTATAATTATTTATTTCTTTATACTTGCAACTATCTAAATTATTTTTTATATCATTTATATCTTTAATATTATCTAAACTTCTAATTATAAAATCACTTACTTTATCATTAGAAATTAAACTATCATTAAAAATAATATATATTTTATTTTTTTTAATTATTTTTTCTCTTATAACAATAAATGAATTATTATTAGTATCTTTTTTAAGTTTATCAATAATTAATAATGGATCCATATAATCACCTAAAATTATTTTGTTCTTTTATATAATATTTATTCATTTAGAATATTGAAATCAATTAAAAAAAAGGTATAATTATAAAAGGTGATAAATTTATGAAATATGTATTTAAAAATAATGACATTTTAAAAATAGATGTATATAAACCATTAAATAAAATGAATATTGATGATTTTATCAAATTATTATTAAAAGAAAAAAATAATATTCTTATAGAAGAAAAGGTTGTATATAACATTAATAATGAATTTTATATAAAAGAAAAAATATGTTCAATAGAACAAATAGAAAATAACAAAGTTGAAACAAAACCATTAAATGAAAACATAAAAATTTTATTTACAATAGGAGATTTATACGGACTTATTAAATATAATTATTTTCATATTATAAATAAAGACAAATATTTAAATAAAAAAGATACTAAAATATTAAAAAAAAACATAAAATAAGTTGACAATATTGGCTAAAAAATGATATATTATATTTGCTTTTTAATTGGGTTTATTCTATATAAACCCTAAATTAATAAAGAATATGAAACACCTGGATGTGTGGAAAGGAGGAAAATATGCCTACAATTAATCAATTAATACGTAAAAATCGTACTGACAAAACAAGAAAAAGAAAATGCCCAGTTTTAGGAATTGGTTACAACAGTAAAGATAAAAAACAAACTAAGTTAGATTCACCACAAAAACGTGGAGTATGTACTCGTGTAGGAACACTTACACCCAAAAAACCAAACTCTGCACTTCGTAAATATGCTCGTGTTAGATTAAGTAATGCAATGGAAGTAACAGCTTACATACCTGGAGAAGGACATAACTTACAAGAACACAGTGTTGTACTAATAAGAGGCGGACGTGTTAAAGACTTAATCGGTGTTAGATATCACATTATTCGTGGAACAATGGATACTGCCGGAGTTGAAAAAAGAATGCAAGGTCGTAGTAAATACGGCGCTAAAAAACCAAAAGCAAAAAAATAAGGAGGTAAAGTATGAGAAAAAGACGTGCTGTTAAAAGAGACGTTTTAGCTGATCCTATATATAATTCTAAATTGGTTACAAAATTAATTAATACTATCATGATAGATGGTAAAAAAGGTGTTGCTCAAACAATACTTTATGATGCCTTCGAAATGGTAAAAGAAAAAACTAATAAAGAACCAATGGAAGTATTTGAAAAAGCATTAGCAAACATTAAACCTGCACTTGAAGTAAAATCAAGAAGAGTAGGTGGGGCTAATTATCAAGTACCAGTAGAAGTTAAAGCTGATAGAAGTCAAGCTTTAGGATTAAGATGGTTAGTAAATTATGCTAGATTAAGAAATGGTCATACAATGGCTGAAAATTTAGCAAATGAAATAATCGATGCATCAAACGGAGTTGGAGCTGCTGTTAAAAAGCGTGAAGATATGCATCGTATGGCCGAAGCAAACAAAGCATTCGCTCATTACCGTTGGTAAAATATAGGAGGATAAATTATGGCTCGTGAGTATAGTTTGGAAAAAACTAGAAATATCGGAATAATGGCTCACATAGATGCAGGTAAAACTACTTGTACAGAAAGAATATTATTCCATACAAAAAAAATCCATAAAATTGGTGAAACTCATGATGGTGCTTCACAAATGGACTGGATGGAACAAGAACAAGAACGTGGAATTACAATTACATCTGCTGCCACAACTGCCTTCTGGAAAGGATATCGCTTTAATATAATCGATACCCCAGGACACGTAGATTTTACAGTAGAAGTTGAAAGAAGCCTTCGTGTACTTGATGGTGCTGTTGCACTTTTGGATGCCCAAGCTGGTGTTGAACCACAAACTGAAACAGTTTGGCGTCAAGCAACTGAATTTAAAGTACCTCGCATGATATTCGCTAATAAAATGGATAAAATGGGTGCTGACTTTAATTACAGTTTAAACTCAATAAAAGAACGTTTAGGAGTTAATTATGCTCCAATAGAATGGCCAATCGGTGCTGAAAATGAATTCAATGGTGTTATAGATTTAGTAACAATGAAAGCTTACCATTATGATGGACAGCAAGCAGAAGATGCTAAAGAAATAGAAATACCAGAAGATTTAAAAGATATAGCTCAAATTAAGAGAAATGAATTAATAGAAGCAGTTTCTGTATATGATGATGAATTAATGGAAACATACCTTGAAACAGGAGATGCTCCAGTTGAATTAATAAAAAGAGCTATCAGAAAAGGTACTCTAGAAGTTGATTTCTTCCCAGTATTATGTGGTACTGCACTAGGTAATATGGGAATTAAATTATTGCTAGATGCAGTAATAGATTATTTACCAGCTCCAACAGATGTTGAAGCTATGAGAGGAACTGATATGGATGGTAATGAAATTATCGTTCATGCAGATGATAATGCTCCATTTAAAGCATTAGCATTCAAAATTATGACAGATCCATTCGTAGGTAAATTAACATTCTTTAGAGTATATAGTGGTCATTTATCTGCTGGATCATATATTTTAAATTCATCAAAAGGTGTAAAAGAAAGAGTTGGCCGTTTACTTCAAATGCATGCTAACAATAGAACTGAAATATCTGATGTATATGCAGGTGATATTGTTGCCGCAGTTGGATTAAAAAATACAACTACTGGTAATACATTATGCGATGAAAAGAATCCAGTAATTCTTGAATCAATGAATTTCCCAGAACCAGTTATTGAACTTGCTGTTGAGCCAAAATCAAAAGCAGATCAAGATAAAATGGGATTAGCTTTACAAAAATTAGCTGAAGAAGATCCAACATTTAGAGCAAGAACTGATGTTGAAACTGGACAAACAATTATTGCAGGTATGGGTGAACTTCACCTTGATATAATTGTTGATCGTATGAGACGAGAATTTAATGTTGAAGCAAATATTGGTAAACCACAAGTATCTTACCGTGAAACAATCACTCAAGTTGGTGAATGTGAAGGTAAATACATTAAACAATCTGGTGGACGTGGACAATATGGACATGTTTGGGTTCGTTTTGAACCAAATCCAGACAAAGGTTACGAATTTGTTGATGCAGTAGTAGGTGGTGTAGTTCCTCGTGAATACATACCAGTTACTGATAAAGGCTTACAAGAAGCATTAAAAGGCGGCGTTTTAGCAGGTTATCCAATGGTTGATGTTAAGGCAACATTATTTGATGGATCATACCATGAAGTTGACTCTAGCGAAGCTGCATTTAAAGTTGCTGCTAGTTTAGCTGTAAAAGAAATTAAAAACAAATGTAAACCAGTTATTCTAGAACCAATCATGAAAGTACAAGTTGTTGTACCAGATGAATATCTAGGAAATGTAATGGGTGATATTACAAGTCGTCGTGGAAGACCACTTGGTCAAGAATCAAGAGGTAATGCTCTTGCTATTGATGCAATGGTACCACTTTCAGAAATGTTTGGATATGCTACAAGCTTAAGATCTAACACTCAAGGTAGAGGAAATTTCTCAATGGTATTTGACCATTATGAAGAAGTTCCAAGAAATATTGCTGAAGATATTATTAAGAAAAATAGTGGAAATTAATTAAAAAGGGTTGCTATTTTATGCTTATTAATATAAAATAATATTGTATATTTAAAAGGAGGAAAAATATTATGGCAAAACAAAAATTTGATCGTTCAAAACCACATGTTAACATTGGTACAATTGGACACGTAGACCATGGTAAAACTACTTTAACAGCTGCTATTTCTGCACGTTTAGCTGGAAAATATGGTAACGAAAAAGTAGATTTTGCTAATATCGATAAAGCACCAGAAGAAAGGGAACGTGGTATTACTATTAATACTGCACACATTGAATATAGTACTGCAAATCGTCACTATGCTCACGTTGATTGCCCAGGACACGCTGACTATGTTAAAAACATGATCACAGGTGCTGCTCAAATGGATGGCGCTATTCTAGTTATTGCTGCAACAGATGGACCTATGGCTCAAACTCGTGAACACATCTTACTTGCTCGTCAAGTTGGTGTACCTCGTATGGTTGTATTCATGAACAAATGCGATATGGTTGATGATGCTGAATTATTAGATTTAGTAGAAATGGAAATTCGTGAATTATTAACTGAATATGGATACGATGGAGATAACACTCCAATAATTCGTGGATCTGCTCTAAAAGCACTTGAAGGTGATGAAGAATGGGGCAAAAAGATTGATGAATTAATGGATGCTGTTGATTCATGGATTGAAACTCCAGTTCGTGATAATGATAAACCATTCTTAATGCCAATTGAAGACGTATTTACAATTACTGGTCGTGGTACAGTTGTTACTGGCCGTGTTGAAAGAGGTCAATTAAAATTAAATGACGAAGTTGAAATCGTTGGTATCAAAGATACTAAGAAAACAGTTGTTACAGGAATTGAAATGTTCCGTAAACAACTAGACTATGCAGAAGCAGGAGATAATGCTGGTGTTCTATTACGTGGTATTTCTCGTGAAGAAGTTGAAAGAGGACAAGTACTTGCTAAACCAGGTTCAGTTACTCCACATACTAAATTCAAAGCTACTGTATACGTTCTATCAAAAGAAGAAGGCGGACGTCATACTCCATTCTTCACAAACTATCGTCCACAATTCTATTTCAGAACTACAGACGTTACTGGTGTAATTGAATTACCACAAGGTACTGAAATGGTTATGCCTGGTGATAACGTAGAATTCACAGTAGAATTAATCGCACCAATTGCTATTGAAAATGGTACTAAATTCTCTATCCGTGAAGGTGGAAGAACTGTTGGTGCTGGTAACGTATCAGAAATTATTAAATAATGTTAATTTTACAATAAAAGGAAGGAAACTTCCTTTTTTTTTTAAAAGTTATTGAAAAAAGAATGATAATATAGTAAAATGTATATGTGTTAAGATATGGAGGTTTATCATGAATAGCAAAACAAAAATTGTAATAATATGTTGTTCAGTAGTGGGTGTTATTTTACTATTAACTGGTACATTTGCTTACTTTAATAGTAGTGATGGTTATAAAGTTAGTGGACAGGTAATTAATTGGTCATTTAAAGCAGAAAATAATTTGGAATCATTTACAAAGACGTTAGGTGATATTGAACCAGGAACAGAAGGATCATTTGTTATTAGTTTAGATCCATCTAGTGCAACAACTGATGTTGAATGTACTATAACTCCAAATCTTACTGATTCACTTTCTGGTTTAAAATTATATAGCGATTCTGGTAAAACAAATGCAATTACTAATGATAATCCACTTGCGCTTACTTTAACAGCAAAAAGTGCAGCAAAAAGTGTAACAATTTATTGGAAATGGGAATATGATAATGGTTTATTAACTAATACTAATGTTTCTTTTTCAATGAATATTGTTGGCAAACAAATTACTTCATAACAATGGAAATGAATAAGACAAATTATAGTTTAAGTGAAGAATTAATAAATTCTATTTCTCATGGAATTGGGGCATTACTTGGAATTGCTGCATTAGTATTGTCTGTTGTTTTTTCAAATAAACCTATTTCAATTGTATCTTCTTCTATATATGGATGCTTTCTTATAATTTTATATACAACATCTTGTTTATATCATAGTTTTTCTCCTATATTAGGTGTTAAAAAAGTATTTAGGGTTTTAGATCATGATAGTATTTATTTACTTATTTTTGGTACATATATGCCATACTTATTAGTTGCGTTAGGTGGAATAAAAGGATGGGTATTATGGGGAATATTATTGGTACTTACTATAATTGGTATTGTTTTAAATTCTGTCAATTTAGAAAAATTTAAAAATATATCATTAATTTCTTATATTTTAATGGGATGGATTGTAATTTTTTCCTTTAAAGATATTTATACTGCAATAGGATATAAAGGAACATTATTTCTATTATTAGGTGGAATTTTATATACTATTGGTGCAGTTTTTTATAGTATTGGTAAGAAAGTAAAATATATGCATTGTTTATTTCATTTGCTAGTATTAGCAGGAAGTATATTTCATTTTTTTAGTATATTTTTATATGTAATAAGGTGATAAAAATGAATTTAATTTTATATTGGATTGTTAAAATATTTGGTACACCAATATTTTATATATTGTTTAGACCTAAATATATTAATAAAAATAATATTCCTGAAAATAGTCCAGTTGTTCTTGCTGGTAATCATAAATCAAATTTTGATTGTGCTTCACTTGTATGTTCTACAAGTAGAGCGGTACATTTTCTTGCAAAGAAAGAATTATTAGATACAAAAATGAAATGGTTCTTTAAAGGTATGGGGATAATTCCTGTTGATAGAAAAAATAAAAATCCATTAGCTCTAAAAGAAGCTATTAATAATTTAAATAATAATAATGTTATTGGTATTTTTCCTGAAGGTACTACTAATAAAACTAAAAATATAATTATGCCATTTAAGTATGGTGCTGTTAAAATGGCTAAAGAAGCAAATGCTTATATTGTTCCATTTAGTATTACTGGTGAGTATAAATTTTTTGGTAAATTAAAAATTACATTTGGTAAGCCTTATAAAGTTAGTAATGATTTAGAAAAAGAAAATAATATTTTAATGGAAAAAGTAACAAATTTGATAAAAGGAGAATGCAATGAGTGATTTGGGTTATAAGTTAACAAAAAAAATATTAAAACCTATTTTTTATAAAAAATATGAACCTACTGTAATTAATGCTGATGTAGTTCCAAAAGAAGGTCCAATAATATTATGTGGTAATCATTATCATGTTTTGGATCAATGTGGTCCACTTTTTGAAATACCAAGGGTAGTTCATTACATGGCAAAAAAAGAATATTTTGATGATTTTAAAACAAGATGGTTTTTTAAAATGGTAGGATGTATTAGTGTTGATAGAGAAAATCATGAAGAAGCTAAAAAAGCAAAAGAAAAAGCAATAAACATATTAAAAAAAGGTGGAGCCATTGGAATATTTCCGGAAGGAACAAGAAATAAAACAGATGCCTTTTTATTACCTTTTAAATATGGTGCTGTTTCAATGGCCCAAAAAGCTGACGCAACAATTGTTCCGTTTGCTGTTACTGGTAAATATGAAAAAGGTGGCAATTTATTAGTTAGATTTGGTGAACCATTTAAAGTAACTGATATGACAAAAGAAGAAGCAAATGAAAAATTATTTAATGTAATAAAAACATTGAAAGAAGAAAATTTAGGTATAAAAAAGTGATCAATTTTGATCACTTTTTAATTCATTTACAATTGCTTTAGCAATTCCTTTAGCATATCCATCTTTATTATTAATAAGATTATTTAAATCTTTTTTGCATGTTATATATCCAAGCTCTAGCAAATATCCTTCAATTCCCATATTGGAATTATAATAACTATTTGCTGGATAATCTTTATTTCTTCCATCCATATATGCTCCTGTCATATAACCTCCAGTTTCTCTATTATAAAAATACCAAGGTGTATTTGTTGTAACATTTTCATAATATGTGTATCCATTATTTTTTGCATTTTGTTTTGCATCTTCTATATCTTGTTTAGATAATGTTTTAACATATACACCATTTTTAATTTTATATAATTGTAATGGAGAATACGTAGTATTTGCATATTCTTTTACTTTAGTTGCGATATTATATGCAAAATCATAATTCATAGATGGTGAAGCATATACTTCAATTCCACCATTTATGATAGAATTTGGTGTGCTATTAACATGAATTGAAAGAAATATTTTGGCTTTTACTTCATAAGGAGTAGTAGCACGACCATTTTTTCCATATGGACTAGGATTAGTATCATCTTCTCTAGTTAATTTTACTTTAAATCCTTGATTTTCTAATTCTTTTTTAAGTTTTAAAGAAATATCTAAATCTATATTTGATTCATAAATATTATCATTTATAGCACCTACATCATAGCCACCATGTCCTGGATCAATTACAATATCATATATATTATTAGGTACAGCTATTTTTTTATTTTTAATTTTAAGAAAGCTTTTATCTTTAAATTTGGAAAATGTAAATTTTAAATAATTAATTTGATTATTTGATGTTATTGAATAATATTCAGCACCATCATATTTAGTATTGTTTTTTAAAGGATAATATTTATTATTTATAGATAATAAAATTATGTAATTATCATAATTTATCTTTTCTAAATTAATACCACCATTTATTTTATCACTTATATAAAAATAATTATTTTCTATTTTAATGTCATATTTTGTTTCTTCAAATAAACTATTTAAAAATATTAATTGAGCATTTTCAATATCAAAATTAGCATGACCTTTGATATTGAAATATCTACCATATATATATAATTCATCAATATCTATATGTTCATTTTCTAATTTTTTATATATTTTATTATTAAAATTATTAATATCTATAATAAATAATGTAATAACTAATATGGTAATAAAGATAAATATTTTTTTCATGTTTCACCCCTATAATAGATAATTATACATTAAAAAAGTGAAAATTGATATAGTTTTTGTCGAATAGAATAATATTTAATGAGGGGGAAAAATGAAAAAGATTTATTTGTTTGTTCTATGTTTTTTATTATTAATAAATGTAAAAGCATCAGATGTTTTAAACGAAATAAAAATAGAATATGAAAAAAATGTTCTTACTACTTCAACTAGAAGTTATATAGATGAAAGATATATATTCAAAATTGATTATTTAGGAGATATTGCAAATTTAAATGCTGAACAATTGAATTTTGCACTTAATCAAAGTTCAAGTGATTATTTAAAAGTTTTTGGTAATATAAAGGTAACGATTATTCCTGATCCTAATGGAAAGTTTAAAAATATTAATAATAAAATATTTGTTGGTTATGCTGGTGGAATGTTTGGAAATAGCATATCAGAAAATGTGATGCCAAATAATATAGCAAGCGAAAAAAATTTAAGTTTTACAATTGAAAATCCTATTTTGGAAGTTTATTATCGTACTAATGAAGGTAGTGCTTGGAAAAATGATAAAGTAAGTCTTTCTGGTAATTTAAAATTAGAAAATCAACTTGCTAAATTATTGAACATTGATTTAAGCTCTAATCCTAATGGTGTTAAGGAAAAATATAAAACATTATATTATTTTAAACCTTATGAAGATAAAGTATATAGTAATAGATTTGATTTTTATGAAAAAACACCTTCTACAACTGATGATGAAGAAAATAATTATGAAGTATCAACTTTAAAAAAAATAAGTACCGAATATGCTCAACTAAAATTTGATTATCCAGGTACAGGTGTATTTTTGGAAGTTTCAAATAAAGTTAATAAATTACCTTACATAATTGTTACTATAATTTTATCAGGTATAGGTTTATTCTATATATTAAAATGTAAAAAAATCATCTAAAACAATTTTAATAATTGTTTTTTCTTTTTAGATATGGTATATTAATAATAGGGTACTAAAGTAATGATAGGAGTGTGATTAATATGGAAGTTGTTACATTTGATGAAGATATATTAAAGAATCAAAGTTTTAGAAGAAATATTAATCATATTTATAATATTTTTTATCCTGATAATGTAAATAGAAACTATCAAGTTATAACTATAGCTGAATATTATGACGCCAATAAAAATATTTTGGGATCTTATGATACTAAAAATATAAGAGATAGAATTGAATTAGTGCCACTTATTTACAAGACTTGTATGTTACCAACAGAAGAAGAATATAAAAAATTTCGTATGGATTATTTTAAAAATATAATTTTGTCATATTTGTTTAGTCAAAAATTACCTTTGAGTTCATATAAAATTGATAAAAATGAAAAAAAATTATTATGTCCTTCGGCAAATACAAATTATGATGATATGATTAGTAATAAATTTATTTTTAATGATCTATTACTTTTAAAAGAAGAATTAATAAAATTTTTATTTCAGTATTATTTAAAAGATATATTACCTATAGTAAAAGAATTAAATGATGAACAACCTAAATATTTTGAAAGTATTAAACAAATAACTTATAGCAATATTCAACCTAATAATATACCTGCATTTATGAATTTAATAATTCCTAATTATAAAAGATTAATTGACCTTTATAAAATATATGCAAGTGATGATATTAGAAAAAAAATGATTATTGATGAATTATTAAAAGAAAGAGAAGAAGTAATAAAAAAATTAAATAAAATCAATAAAGAAATTGAAAATGAGGGTGGAAAAGGGAAGAATTTAACTTTTACATCTGGCAGTGCATCAAGTAAACTGTTTATGTATGATAATCAAAATGGGTTTATACAAAATTTACTATTTATATTTTTGATTGGCTTAACATCAGGGTTATCATTTTTCTTTGTATCATCAATAATAAAATTTTTGTTATACAAAAATTAGAAAGATTTATATCTTTCTTTTTTTTGACATAATTTTTAAAACAATAATTGTATAATAAATTTGAAAGGAATTAAAAAATGAAAAAGATTTTACCTATTATTTTTGGACTTGTTGTAGGTCTAGTTTTTACTAAACTATTTTATTCTTCTTATAATGCTACAATGACATTTAATGAAAGTGTAAATGTTTATGTTTTTCAACAAGGTGTATATTCAAGTCTTGATTCAGTTAAAGAAAATGTTAATTTAAATTACTACATATATGAAAAAAATGGTGATATGTATTATGTATATTCAGCTTTCACAACAAATTCTAACAATGTTGATAAATTAAAAGGTTATTTTGAAGATTTAGGGTATAGTATATATGTGAAAGAAGTTAATATGAACGCAAATAATTTTACAGAAACTTTAAAACAATATGATTTGTTATTAGAAAAAACAAATGATCAAAAAACTATTGAAGCAATAAATGCTAATGTTCTTAGTGTTTACGAGGAGGTATATAATGAAAATAAAGAGTATTCCAGTGAATGATCGCCCTAGGGAAAGATTACTTGAAATTGGTGCTGAAAATTTAAGTAATGAAGAATTGATATCGATAATTTTGGGAAGTGGAAATAAAAATAAAGGAGTAAAAGATATTGCTAATACATTACTTTGTAGTATTAAAAATATTGGAGAATTAAAAAATAAAAATTATCAAGAATTAATTAAAATTGAAGGAATAGGGAATGCTAAAGCATGTATATTACTTGCTTTAATTGAATTATCAAAAAGGATGAATCAAAATATAAATACATTAAATAATGTTATTTTTAAATCTCCTGATTTAATATATGAATATTTTAAAGATAAAATTGGTGCAGAAATGCAAGAAAATTTTTATTGTATTTATTTAGACAAACATAAAAGAATTTTATCATATAAACTATTATTTAAAGGTACATTAGATCGTAGTTTAGTTCATCCACGAGAAATATTTAAAGAAGCTTATTTATTAAGTGCGTCTAGTATAATATGTGTTCATAATCATCCAAGTGGTATTTTAAATCCTAGTAATGAAGATATATATTTAACAAAATCATTGATAAATATTGGTAAAATCATGGGGTTTGATATAAATGATCATATAATAATTAGTAAAAATGGTTATTATAGTTTTTTTGAAAATGGTGATTTATGAAAAAAATAATAGTAATATTACTTAGTATTGCTGTTATATGTACAATGGCTTGGAAATTTAATTTTTTTAATGAAACAAAAGCCTTTATTTTAAATAAATTTAGTTATGTTGTTAAAAAAATAAATTATAAAAAAAGACTTAATAGTACGAAAACTTATTTGCTTTCAGTAATAGATGATTATGAAAAAAAGATTAATTCTTATGAAGAATTAATAGTAAGTTATGAAATGTTAGAAAAAGAAAATAATGAATTAAGAAATCAATTAAATATTCCTAAAAATAGTTATACTATTATTTATGCTGATATTATAGAAAAATCATATATGTATGATTATTTAGTTATAAATAAAGGGAAAAAAGAAAATATTAAAATTGGTAATGCTGTTATTACAAGTGGATCATTTATTGGTATTGTAAATGAAGTAGGTGATAATTATAGCCGTGTAAAATTAATTACTAATATGAAATATCCTGTTATGATAAGTTCGAGTAATTGTTATGGTCAAATAGATTATTATAAAGATGGTTATTATTATATAAGTGGAATAAGTGGTGATGTGAAAATTGGTGATCATGTTGTTACAGGTAAATTTTCAATGGATATTCCAAGTGGATTATTGATTGGTGATGTTGAAGAAATATCTTATGATGATTTTGAACTTGCTAAAATATTAAAAGTAAAAAGTTATGATTTTTATGATATAGTAGGTGTCATTATTAAATGATTATTTCAGATATTATTTTGAGCTATTTTGGTATTAATACATTAATTGCTTTTAATTATTTTTTTCTTTTTAGAACTAATTTATTAAATATAATCATTTTAGGATTATTTATGGATTTATTTTATATTAAATATTATTGTTTTTATTTAATTGGATGGTATTTAATTACTAATTTAATTTATAAATTTTTCAAAAAAAATATATTTTTAAATTTATTTATTCTTTATTTTATGGTTTTTATATATTATTTAATTACTGTAAGTTCATTTGATTATAAAAGGATATTTTTATTTTCTTTTATTCCATGTATATTTTATTTATTAATTAATATAATTAAGTATGAGAAAAATAAACAAAATATTAATAGTAGTAATAATTACTCTTGTTATTCTTATAAGTATAAAAACAAATAAAAAATTTAATAATTTCTTTTATAGTCATGTTTATGAAACAAGTATGCCTTTTATAAAAATAAATAATTGGTATGAAAAATATTTTGGTTCACTTTTATTTTTTAAAAATAATAATGTTCAGGTTTTTAATGAAAAATTATCTTATAGTTTAGAGGAACCTTATTTAGATGGTGTTAAGTTAACAGTTGAAAACAATTATTTAATTCCATCAATTGGTACAGGTTTAGTACTTTTTATTGGTGAAAAAGAAAATTATGGAAATACTGTTATTATTTCACTTAATACTGGTATAGATGTTTGGTATGCAAATATTAATGAGTCTGTTAAATTATATGATTATATTAAAGAGGGTGAACTAATAGGAACTTCTAAGGATAGTAGTATTTATTTGGTTTTTAAAAAGGATGGCAATATACTTAATTATGAAGAATATATACATTAATCCTTTATTTTATGTTTTTTCTTTTATTTTCTTAGTAACAGGCTTTTTTAAGCCTTTTTTGTTTATGATGATCTATTTAATTGTTCATGAATTTGGGCATATAATTGTAGCTTTTGGTTTTGGGTATAAAGTTATGAAAATTAATGTATATCCTTGTGGATTATTAACTATATTTGATATGAAAATAAATGATTCAATTATTAAAAATTTTTTAATTGCAATTAGTGGACCGCTTTTTCAATGTTTATGTTATTTAGTTTTGAAGAAATATTATGAGATTCATTTATTTTTAATTGTTTTTAATTTATTACCAATTTATCCTTTAGATGGTTCAAAAATATTTGTTTGTTTTTTATATTTAATTTTTCCTTATAAAAAAAGTAATAAATTTTTATTTATTAGTAGTTATATTTTATCATTATCAATTTTGATTTATTTTATTTTTAATTTTAATTTAATTTATATATTAATATTTAGTATTTTATTTATGAGATCAATTGAATTTTATAAAAATAGAAAATATTTATTTAATATGTTTATTTTAGAAAGATTATTATATAATTTTAATTTTTTATTTATAAAAAAGATTGATAATATTAATTATATGTATAAAGGAAGATATCATTATATAAAATATAAAAATAATTATATCGAAGAAAAAAAATATTTGAGCTTTTTTAATAAATAGTTAAAAAGAGTTCAATTTGAACTCTCTTAACTTGTTATTGTTACTGTGTATGTTTTACCTTGTACTACTTTTGTACCATTTTTTACATTAGAATTTTCATGGATGAATCCAGCATTATTATATGTATTACTTGCTTTAGTTGTAAATGTAAATATAACTCCTGGATATTTTTGATTAAATAATTTTTTCAGATTTTCAATTGTTTTAGATGCATTATTAATAACTAAATCTGTTTCATTTATTTCTATTGTAAATGTTTTTGCAATACCACTACTTAATGATATTTTTACATATGTTCCTGTTGCTACTTGTTTAGATGCATTTATTGTTTGTGTTATAGCAATATCTTTTTCTGTTCCAATTGTGTAGCCATAGTAATAAAATGAACAGTTAAGATTTAACGAATTACATTTATTTTCAATTTCTGATTTCTTCATTCCTTTAAAATTAGGCATTGTTACTGCTTTTCCGTTTGATATTGTTAATATTATAGTATCAGAATCGGCTATAACGTCTTCTTCGTTATGAGATGATTTTATTAAACCATTTTTAGGAACAGTATTACTAAAACTATAATTTATATCATATTTTATATTATTATTTGCTGCCCATATTTTAAAATCAGATAGAGTAGTAAATTTAATCATTTTAAGTGTTCCTTTACTTGTTGTTATTATAATTGTTGTTCCTTGTTCAATAACATCATTTTTTTTATAATTAGTATCTATTATTTTGCCCATTTCATATTCTTTATTATAATCTTCTTTGTATTCAACATTTAAGTTATTATCTGTTATCCATTTTGTTATTTCTTCTTTAGACATTTCTTTTAAATTTGGAACAGTTATACTTTTTCCTTTGGAAACATATATTGTAACATTATCATTTTCTGTTAATTTAGTATTTTCATTAATGCTTTGTTTAAATATATAATTTTTATCAATTTCATTATAATCATATTCAACTTTATATTTTATGTTATTCATATCTAACCATAGTTTAGCCTCAAATAATGATTTGTTTACTAAATTAGTCATTTCTATTTCTTTAAATTCGGCTTTGGCAACTTCGATTACTAATTTATCATTTCTTTTTATGTTTCCTGTTAATGATTGACTTATTATTGTATTTGGTTCATTTTCATTTGTAATAAAGTTTATTTCAACATTATTTAGATAATTATTATTTATAAATTTGATTAATTCATCTATATTTTCGCCTACAAATGATGGAATTGTTGTTGTTAAATCATAGTTTGGTCCTTTAGATATAATTAGTTCTAGTTCTTTTATATTATTTAATGGTTCATTTATTATGTTTTGATTTATAATATAATATTTGGCAATATAATCACTGTAATCATATTTTTCAACTATATTTATATTATTTTCTTTTGCATAATTCAAAGCATCAGTTAATGATTTATTTTGTAAATTTAAAATATAATTAGTTTCATTTTTTATATTTATTGGTCGCGCAAATGTGTATGCATTAAATCCTGTTAATCCAATAATAAGGAGTGCAATAAAGTTATAAATTTTATTTTTTTTGGTTGGAATTAATAATAGAATTGACATTAAACTAATTAATAGAGCTGTAATGAGTAAATTAAGATTTTCTTTTTTAATATTAATTACGAGAAAAACTAAAAAGCTTAATGCAACTATTAGCGCTAAAATAATTAATATTTTTGATTGTTTTTTATTTTCCATAATATCACCATAATCATTATATCATTTTTTTTGCTAAAATAAAAAAATTTATTTAAATTTGACATATTTTTATAAATAAAGTATTATTTATATAGTGATGAGGTGATTATTATGTTATATGGGCCAGGAGATCATGGGGGACATGATGGATGTAATTGTCATGGACCAGGAAGACCTCGAGGATATTATGGTTATGGACCAGGTGGATATTATGGTCGTGGACCAGGTTGGGGTCCAGGATGGGGACCTGGATGGGGTCCAATGCCTTATGGTTTACCACCAAGAATTCTCTTTGGTAGATTTGGCAAAGATGATAAAATTGATTATATGAAAACAGTTGATTATGATGGTGAGGGTAAAAAGTACTATAATGCTTGTGCATGTAAAAATTGTACTGAACCATTTGCTGTTGACTATCGTGTTATGAAGAATCTTACATTTATTTGTACAAGTGATTTAGGATTTAAAAATGGTACTTTTTATAGCGATAATAAAATCGATGGCTATTTTAAATTTGATATTACTTGTCCATCATGTCAAAAATATACACCATTTTTTATAAGAATACGTAGATTACCTAAATTTGTTTTGGATTATTATTTAAAGGAAACTACAAATGTTGAATATTCTATTAGATATTCTTATGATAATTTTTATGCTCCTTTTAATGTAAGTTATACAACTGCTGGTACAACAATAAATGAGTTATATGCTAAAATTAATTCACTTAAATTTGATGTAATTGTTCATGAAAATGAAAAAATTCCTACAAATTTAGAAAAAATGAATAGTGCTGTTTTGAGGGAGTATAATAAAAATAATAATAAAACTTGTGATATAAAAATGGAGTCAGTTGGTTCTAATTTAAATAAACAAATTGAAGTTAGTAAATTAAAATTGTTAAAATATTTAATAACTAGTAATGGTTTTATATCAGGTTTAAATAAATATATGAAATCTGATGAAGATTCAAAAAAAGAATTTAAATTACTTTCAAAGTAGGAATACATTTGTATTCCTACTTTAACTATTAGTTATAACTAGTTCTTATAAATTTATAAAAGTGCTATAATTAAAAACGTGGTATTTATTTTATGGGAGATGTAATTTATGAATGATTTTACTAAAAGTGGAGAATTTATAGCTGAAATGCGTAAAGCAAAGGGAATGACACAATCAGAACTTGGTGAATTAATTGGAACGGGCGACAAAACTATATCCAAATGGGAAAGAGGTATAAATGTTCCAGATGTTATTATGTTAAATAACATAGCTAAAGTTTTTAATGTTAGTATTCATGAAATATTAAATGGTAAAAGAGATGAAAAGTTAGATCCTAAAATTGTTAAATTATATGAAAATAAAAAAATAAGGTACTTGTTATTTGGTTTACTAATTGTTATATTAATATCTTTTATAATTTTATTACTGTATTTTTGTAATAATTATGATAGATTTAGAATATATAGGTTTGATAGTAAATCTGATGATTATAAATTAACTGGCAATATTTATCAGGTTGGTAAACGATATGCACTTATTATTGATGATTTTTGTGTATATGATACTGCAAAATATGATGATTTTGAAATATTTGATTATAAACTTAATTTTTATGTTGATGGGAAAAATATTCTTTCGTTTGCTGGTGTGAATACAGATGAAAGTGAAGAAGGAAAAGAAATTAAATTTGATGAATTAGTAACTAAAATAAATGAAATAAATATTTTAGTATCGAAATTTAAGCCAAAAACAGAAGAATTTGATGGCATGTTAAAATTGGAACTTGTTAATAATGAAAAAGATATTATTGAAGAATATAAAATTAATTGTTTTCTAGAGTATCATAACAATCGAATATACTATATAAAATGAAGGAAGGAACGTTTGGCTCCTTCCTTTCGCTTTTAAATCTACCTTGTTCGCCTTAAAAGTGGTGGACTGTTTTTGTCAAAAATTGTTATAATGACAGCGTAGTAAAAGTAAAGGAGGTATAGTTTGAAAAAAATATTTTTACTCATTGCTTTATCAATGATAATTCTTCCTATAATGGTTCATGCTGATGAAATCCATTATATAGATAATGGTAAAGCAACAATTACAGCAGATGAATATAACAATTTATTAAATCTCGGATTTGAAGAAAGAGAAATATACGGAATGAGCTTAAGTTTATATAACGAGAATAAAAATTTAAGTGGCGAAGTAGTTAAAAAGGTAACTTTAGATACTTCAGAATTTCCACAATTAAGTTTAAATCCAGATGAAACAATTGGTGGGGGTATTGCAAGTCCATCTAACTATGGTTATTGTCAAACGGAGTATAAGAAAATGACAGTATATATAATTGAGGTTAATAATGGACAATATTATAGATATAAAATAACTCTTGACTGGCTTAAAATGCCATCAACCAGAAGCTGGGATATAATTGCATTAAGTCACGAAGAAAATTTAAAATTAGGTATTTCGGCAACATTTAACCAAAACTGGTGCAAGAGTAGTGGATGTTCATCTTCTTTTGAGGGTAATTATTATTCTTATGATAAGGTTGAAATAGTTACATTTAAACTGCCAACAGGAACTTTAACTTCTATGAACTCATTTCTTTATTACCCGGTATTAAGAATTGATACTAGCAAGGTAGTACAAGATATTACTACATATGGTGATTATGCACATGCAACAAGCAGATTATCAAATCCATTAAGTAAAGATGATATAGATTTTTGGTATGAAATTAGAATACCAGGTTATGCAACTAAGTATGATGATATGATGGTTGTTGATGTAACGCAAAGAGTCAATTGGGGAGCGTGATAACTAAAAAAATAAACAGTGTTTTAAAGATGCACAATAAATATCTTTAATTCGTGGTTGGGGGACCACAAAAAATACAAAATTTTTAACTAATAAGACTACATATTAACTATGTTTTGTCGAAATTTGTCATATTTTATTACAAAATAATAACAATCATTAACTAGAAGAAAATATAAAATCAATACATTACAGTAGGAGGGTAATATGCCCTCCTACAAAAATTAGAAAGAGGCTAATCATGAATAATATAATGCCAGAATCATTAGTAGGAATACTAGGACTATTAATATGGCTATCATCAAAAATAATATATATATTTTTTGAAATTATAATAATAGAAAACGTTTTATATAAAAGAAGTAAAATAGTAGAATCAAATATTTGGGAATTATTTAAAAAATCATATAAGAAAAACAAAATAGAAATTAATGCAACAATATTCCATACATTTTTAAGTGCCTTTACATTTCTTGTTATAATAGTCATTTGTACACATTATATAACACCAGAAGCATGTAATTATATATGTGATCATGTGTTTTTAATATTATCATTTGATTTAATAATAACAATATCTATATTATTAATATTAAATTATTTATTGAAATATAAAATAATGTATAAACTAGAATGTAAACCATTGTTCCCAGATGATAAAACATTAGAAAGAATAAAAGAATTTTTGAGTTGAAAATTTTAATTAAAAATATTCTTTTTTTTTTATTTTATATAGTGTATAATTATTAAGAGGTGAGATAATGGATAAAATATTATTAAAAGCATTAAATGATGAAAAGAAAAGACAAAAACATAACATTGAATTAATTGCATCAGAAAATTTTGTATCAAAAGATATATTAAAATTACAAGGAAGTATATTAACAAATAAATATGCTGAAGGCTATCCTGGAAAAAGATACTATGGAGGATGTGAATATATTGATATTTTTGAAATAAAAGCTATCGAATATGCAACTAAACTATTTAACTGTAAATACGCAAATGTTCAACCACATAGTGGATCATCTGCTAATATGGCAGTATATAAAGCTTTATTAAACCCAGGGGATAAAGTAATGGGAATGGCTTTAAGCGAAGGTGGCCATTTAACACATGGATATAAAATTAACTTCAGTGGAATAGAATATGAAAGCATATCTTATGGTTTAAATAAAGAAACAGAAAGAATTGACTATGATGCTTTAATTGAACTTGCTAAAAAAGAAAAACCAAAAATGATAATAGCAGGTGCAAGTGCATATTCCAGAACAATTGATTTTAAAAAATTCAGAGAAGCAGCTGATAGTTGTGGGGCATACTTAATGGTAGATATGGCACATATTGCAGGATTAGTAGCTGCAGGCTTACATCCATCACCATTTCCTTATGCCGATGTTGTTACTACAACAACACATAAAACTTTAAGAGGTCCTCGTGGAGGAATGATATTAACAAATAATGAAGAAATTGCTAAAAAAATAGATAAAATAATATTCCCAGGAATTCAAGGTGGACCTTTAATGCATGTAATAGGAGCAAAAGCAGAATGCTTTTATGAAGCTTTACAACCAGAATTTAAAGAATATCAAAAAAGAGTATTAAAAAATATTAAAGTCCTTGCTAAAAAGTTAGAAGAAGAAGGATTTAGAATAGTAAGTGGTGGTACTGATAATCATTTAATTCTAGTTGATGTAAAATCTAGTTTAGGTATAACTGGAAAAGAAGCAGAAAAAATTTTAGATTCAATAAATATAACATGTAATAAAAATACAATTCCAAATGATACAGAATCACCATTTAAAACAAGTGGAATTAGATTAGGAAGTCCTGCAATGACAACTAGAGGATTTAATGAATTAGAATTTGAAAAAGTAGGAAGAATAATTGCTGAAGCTTTAAAAAATAGAAATGATAATAATAAATTAAAAGAATTAAAAAAAGAAGTAATTGAATTAACTGATAGATTTTAGGTGATATTATGATAATAGATGGAAAATTAGTAAGCAATGAACTTAAAAAAAAATTAAAGGAACAAATAAATAAATATGCTATAAATCCTAAATTAGTTGTTATTCAAGTTGGCAATAATGAAGCAAGTAATGTTTATATAAAACAAAAAATTAAATGTGCTGATACTATTGGAGCTATTTGTATTCATGAAAAATTAGATGAAAATATTAGTACAAATGAATTAATTGCTTTAATAAACAAATTTAATCAAGATGATAATATTAACGGAATTATTGTCCAGTTACCACTTCCAAAACACATAGATGAATATACAGTTTTAAATACAATTAAACCATCTAAAGATGTTGATGGATTGACAGAAATAAACGCAGGTAAACTTGCATGTTTTAAACCAAATTTAATTTCTTGTACTCCTAATGGAATTATAAAGTTATTAAAATATTATAATATTGAAATCGAAGGAAAAAATGTTGTTATTGTTGGTCGAAGTAATTTAGTAGGGAAACCACTTATAAATTTGTTTTTAATGGAAAATGCTACTGTAACATGTTGTCATTCCAAAACAAGAGATTTGAAACATTTTACTTTGGATGCCGATATATTAGTTGTTGCTGTTGGTAAACCAAAATTAATAACTGCAGATATGGTTAAAAAAAATGCTGTTGTTATTGATGTGGGTATAAACAGATTAGAAACAGGTTTATGTGGTGATGTTGATTTTGATAATGTTGCTTCAAAAGCATCTTACATAACACCAGTTCCTGGGGGAGTAGGTGCTATGACTGTTGCCATGTTATACAATAATTTAGTAGAAACTACTATAAAAACACTAAAAAAACGAAAAAAAATTTGATATAACTTGATTTTTATTAAGTACTATGATAGAATAAAACAGGTAATCCGCTTTATATAGTTATATATATATGATTAAATATAAATTAAGGAGAGTGAAATCGTGAATTTGATTGAAAAAATAACAAAAAGTCAAATTAGAACTGATATTCCAGAATTTCGTGTAGGAGATACAGTAGTAGTAGGTGTTAAAATCGTTGAACGTGGAAAAGAACGTGTACAAGATTTTGAAGGTATTGTAATTGCTATTAAAAATCGTGGAATTGGTCGTAACTTCGTTGTAAGAAAAACATCTGGTGGTGTTGGTGTAGAAAGAACATTCCCAATAAACTCACCAATAATTGATAAAGTTACAGTTGTTCGTAAAGGTAAAGTAAGACGTGCAAAATTAAATTACTTAAGAGACATGACTAAACAACCAAAAATTAAAGAAAGAAATTAGTAAAAATAGAGTATGCTACGTCATACTCTATTTTAGTAGGAGGATCAATATGAAAAAGAAAAATGATTTTATATCTTATATTATAATAATTTTAGTAGTTGTGCTAATTAGAACCTTTTTAATAACGCCAATTAGAGTCGTTGGTAGTTCAATGGATAAAACATTAAAAGCAGGAGAGATTTTATTACTTGAAAAAGTTGATAAAAATTATAAAAGATATGATATTGTTGTAATTAAAGAGGGCAGAGAAAGAATTATCAAAAGAATAATTGGTATGCCAGGTGAGAGCATAAAAATTATTGAGGGTATAATTTATATTAATGGTGAAGCTATTGATGATAAATATGCATCATCATATACGGAAAATTTTAGTTTGAGTAAGTTTGATTTAGAAGTGATACCAGAAGATTCTTATTTTGTTTTGGGTGATAATAGAATAGTTTCTAAAGATAGTAGAATATTAGGTCCTATTAAAAAAAGTCAAATTCAAGGAAAAGCAATATATAGAATATGGCCTTTTAATAAGTTTGGTGACTTAAATGACTAACAATTCAAGGGTTTTAAATACTAAAAAAAATTTAATACCTAAATTAGATGTAGAAAAGAAAAATAAAGATTACAAATTAAAAAATAAAAATATTGATAGTAAAAAAATATCTCAAATAGAAATTAGAAAAAAAGATAATTTAATTGAAATTTCTAAAAATGATGAAGTTATATTAAAAACAAAAATTGATCAGGAAGTTTTAGAAAAAATTGAATATTATGTTAAAAATAATTATAAATTTGAGCTAAAAATAGAAGATTTAAATGAAAAAAATATAAAACAAGAATTAAATAAAATAATTGCAGCAGATAAAAATGAAGTCAATAAAATAAGCGATGAATTAGATAAAATAGAAACTGTAACGCCACTTAATAAAAGTAATGAATATATTAAAAAATTAGAAGAAAGAATAAAAAAAATAAAAGATCGATTGGGTATTATTAAAAATCATTATGAAGTAATAAGTAATTATTATGATTTTAAGGGTTATGATAATTTGAATAATATATTACTTATTAATAGTATTGAAGATTATAAATTTTATAAAACAGATAATGAAATAGATGAGTTAGTTTTGCACTGTCATGAAGAATGTAAAAAATTAGATGTTATAATAGATGCTACTGACAAATGCATAAAAACTGATAAGAAAATACTTGAAATAAAAAAATATAATGAAAAAAGAGATAAAGATTATTTGAATGATAAAGAAAAAATTTCTTTGATTGATGCATGTTATGAAAAAATTAATAAAAATATGGAAAATGAAAAAAATTTTTTGAACAAACTTGATGAAGATATTATATACATAAATAATAGACTTGATAGTAATTTGTTTTATAATAGTAAAACACTTTTAGATAATATTTTAAATATTAGTATTTGTACAAATTTAATGCCTATTTTTCCAAGTTTCACACTATTACTTCAGACTATCATTTTAAAAAATTTAACAGATGCAACTAGAATATTATTTAATGCAAATATAAAAAAAGAAATAATAACTAAAAATATTATTAGTAAGTATTTAAAAATGATATCTGAAAACGAAGAAAATATGGATTTAATTATTAAATATTTAAATGATAATATTACTAATGTAAAAGAAATTAAAAAAGAATTTGTTAAAAAATTTGAGCAACATAAGGATGCTTTAAATGATTATGATAAATATTTAAATAAAATTGATTTAGCACTTAAAAATCTAGAGGAAAAGAATAAAAAAATAGAAGAATATAAAAAAAATTTAAGTGTTAAAAAAGATAAAATATTAGAGCTTAAAAATATTTAATAATATAAATTATATTTATTGAAAGAAATATAGAAATATGCTTAATTTAGAAAAAGAAAAGAAAAAATTAGAAATAAAAGAGCAAAGGAAACTTGATGAAATAAAATAGTAATTTGAAAGTGAGATGTAATTGTGGGATTATTTGATAAATTTAAGAAAAGTGATAAAAACAATGATGTTAATGTAAATGGTTGGGATGCTATAACTAATTTGTGCGATAAGATATATCCTAATCAAGAAAATCCAAAACATTATGGAACATTAATTAGTTGGAAACTTGGAGGTAATGATCCACTCAAAGGTATAAGTATTTATGATAGTGGCGATTATTGGCATTTTATAACTTATGGATTGTCAGAGTTATACGAAAAAGAGTCTGCTATAAAAGATGTAAGTGGTTATGGAATGGAACTAACATTTAAATTGAAAAAAGATAATTATGAAAATGAAGAAAATGAAATAAAATGTATTTGTGGCATTTTACAATCTATTGCTAGAATTACTTTTACAAAAGGAGAAGTATTTAATTCGTATGAGTATTTATATACAGGTCAAACTGAGGGAATCGATTATAATAGAAAATCTAATATAACTGGATTTATTACTGTGCCTGATGATAAATTTCACGAAATAAATACTCAAAATGGCAAAGTCAATTTTGTTGAGTTTATAGGAGTAACTGATAACGAATTAAAAGCAATTCAAAAGAAACGAATTACCGTTAATGAATTATACAAAAAAATTGGTAGTGATGTAACAAGTTATAACAGAAATTCAGTAATATAAATTACAAGTTGTAAAAAGGAAGTGATTAAAATGGATATGTACCAAAAAAGAAAAAAAAGACAAGAAATGAAAAATAGTGAAAATAAAAAAGAAACACAAAATCAAATAAATATAAACTGGTACCCTGGTCATATGGCCAAAACCAGAAGATTAATAAAAGAAAATTTAAACTTAATAGATATAGTAATAGAACTTGTTGATTCTAGGATACCTTTTTCATCAAGGATTAAAGATTTAGATGATATTATAAAAAATAAACCAAAATTAATGATAATGACTAAAAAAGATCTATGTGATATGAAAGAAACAAACAAATGGATTAAATATTATGAAAGTTTTGGTTATAAAGTTCTTTGTATGGATATTGAACATGAATTTAATTCTAAACAAATATTTAATATAATTAATGAAATAATGCAAGAAAAGAATGACAAAAGATTAGAAAAAGGAATGAGAATTAAGAAACCAAGATGTTTAGTAATAGGTGTACCAAATGTTGGAAAATCTACTTTAATTAATAGAATTGCTGGCTCTAAAGTAGTGGGTGTTGGTAATAAACCTGGTGTTACAACTAATCTAAATTGGATAAGAGTTAATCCTAATATAGAATTATTAGATAGTCCAGGTTTGTTATGGCCAAAAATTGATGAAGGAAATGTTGCATATAATTTGGCAAGCTTTACAGCAATTAGAGAAGAAATATTACCAATATATGATGTTACAATTTATATTTTAACTACATTATTAAAATATTACCCAGAAATATTGAAAGAAAGATATAATTTAGAAAAAATAGATGATCCTATAGAAGCATTTGATATTATTGGAAAAAAGAGAGGTGCTTTAGGTAGAGGAGCAGAAACTGATTATGATAAAGTTATGACTATAATTATGAATGATTTTAAACAAGGTTATGTTAAAGGAGTAACATTTGATAGATACGAAAAATAGGAATGTTTTAGTGCTTGCCTATATAGGAGATGCTGTATATGAAACATATATAAGAACATATCTTATAAATAAATCATTTGCTAAAGTAAATGAACTTTATAAAGAATCTATCAAATATGTAAGTGCTAAAGCACAAGCTGAATTTATAAAACAACTATTAGATAATAATTTCTTTATTGACGAAGAAATTGATATAATAAAAAGAGCAAGGAATCATAAGAGTCATAATAATAAAAGTACAGATATTGTTACATATAAAAATGCAACAAGTTTAGAAGCAATAATAGGATATCATTATTTAAATAAAAATGAGGAAAGGGTAAAAGAAATAATATCTTTTATAATAGGTGAAAAATGTTAATATATGGAAAAAATGTTGCAGAAGAATATTTAAAAGCAGGCAAAAAAATTAAAAAAACTTATATATTAGATAGTTATAATGGAAAAATGAATTTTCCTAATATTGAAATAATCAATAAAAATGAAATGGATAAATTAGTAAAAGCTAATACCCAGGGTATTGTTTTAGATATTGATTATGAATATTCTGATTTATCAGAAATTATTAATAAAGAAAATCCATTAATTGTTATACTTGATCATTTAGAAGATCCACATAATTTAGGTGCGATTATAAGAACATGTGAAGCAGCAGGAGTTGATGGAATAATTATTCCAGAAAACAGAAGTGTTAGCGTTAATTCAACTGTTGTTCATACATCTGCTGGAAGTATATTTAATATCTCCATTGCGCAAGTTGTTAATTTAAGACAAACAATTCAAAAATTAAAAAAACAGGGATTTTGGTTTGTAGGAACTGATATGGAAGGAACAGATTATAAAGAAATAAATTATAATGGTAAAATGTGTATTATCATTGGTAGTGAAGGATTTGGCATGTCAAGAATAATAGGCGAAGAATGTGACTTTAAAGCATCTATTAAAATGAATGGTAAAGTTAACAGTCTAAATGCTAGTGTTGCTGCAGGAATAATAATTTATGAAGCAGTTTACCAAAGAGGAAAAAATGGAATATAAAGATAATGATAGTAAATTAATATATCTTATTAAAGAAGGCAAAGAAGATAGAAAATCACTTTATGATAAATATAGTCCATTTATAAAATCTGTTGTTTCTAAAATGGTTAAGTATTGTAAAAATACAGGTCTTGAAGAAAATGATTTATATCAAGAAGGAATGCTTGGTCTTACGAATGCTATTAAAAATTATGATGAAAATATGGATAATAAATTTTATACTTATGCTAAAATATGTATTGAGAAAAAAATTATTTCAGCTATCGTTGCTTCTAAAAGAATGAAGCATCGTGCTATGAATGAATCTATTTTTATTGAAGATACAGATAATAATATTTTTAAAATAGATGGCCCAGAAGAAATGATAATTGATATAGAAAACGAAACGGAAATGTTAAATAAAATTAGAAATGGTTTAACTGATTTTGAAGATCAAGTACTGCTTTTAAAAATTGGTGGCTTAAAAAATAAGGAAATAGCAGATGTTTTGGACCGCGATGATAAATCTGTTGATAATGCATTACAGAGAATTCGTGGAAAGGTTAGAAAAATTATAAACAAATAAGTATTTACTTGTTTGTTTTTTTTGATTATAATTAATTTATGAGAGAATTTATAGAATATTTAAAAACAGTAAGAAATTATTCTGATAATACAATTAAAAATTATGAAATAGATTTAGATGAATATAAGTTTTTTTTAGATCATAAAGGAATTATTAATTACGATGTTGATTATAAAATAATTAGAGAATATGTAGAGTATTTAAATAAATTAAATTATAAAACAACTACTATTTCTAGGAGAATAAGTGCTATTAGAAGTTTTTACAAATTTTTATATAAGAAAAAAAGAATTAAATCTAATCCAATGGTTTTGATTAGTAACCCCAAAAAAGAAAAATTATTACCTAAATTTTTATATGTAAATGAAGTAGAAGAATTGTTAAGTAAAATAGATGATACTATTCAAGGTATTCGTGATCATATTGTTATAGAGTTACTTTATTCTACAGGTATAAGAGTAAGTGAACTTGTTAATATTAAAATTAAGGATATTGATTTTAATAATAGAATAATTCGTATATTAGGAAAAGGAAAAAAAGAAAGAATTGTTATATATGGTCATGTATGTGAAGATATCTTAAATAAATATTTAAATAATTCAAGGAATTTAATTAAAGATTCCAACTTATCAGAATATTTAATATTAAATTTAAATGGTAAAAAATTAACTGATCGAAGTGTAAGAAATATAATAAATAAATATATGAATAAAACAAGTATTCAAAAGCATGTTAGTCCTCATACATTAAGACATACATTTGCTACTCATTTACTTGATAATGGTGCTGATTTAAAAGCTGTACAAGAACTTTTAGGACATGCTGATTTAGGTACAACACAAATTTATACACATATATCAAATGAACGTTTAAGAGAAGTTTATTTAAAAACACATCCAAGGTCTTGAATTATTATAAAATGTATGTTAGACTTTATTTTAGGAGGGTAAAATATGGCATCACTTAGATTCAGGTATTCACCTATGAATGCAGGTAAGAGCTCAAACCTTTTACAGGTTGCTCATAATTACAATGAAAGAGGAATGAATGTGTTACTTATGAAACCATCACTTGATACAAAAGGTGATGATAGGATAGTTGCACGTGGTATGAAAGATTCGAGAAAAGTCGATTATTTGCTTGCACCAAATATGAATATATATGATTTAGTTGTTGATTATTTAAAGAAAAATAATGGGGAATATACTGATACTGGAGAATTATTAAGAAAAATAAAAAAAATTGAAAAGGATCCAGAGAAAATTAATTTGATTTATAATACTATTAATGAGTATTTGATTGAAAAAAATTATGATAATAAATTTGATAAAATTCTTTCTGCTATTTTAATAGATGAAGCACAGTTTTTAACTGAAAAACAAGTAAAAGAGTTATCAGACATAACTGTAATTTTGGATATTCCTGTTATATGTTTTGGACTTAGAACTGATTTTAAAGGTAATTTATTTCCAGGAAGTGAAGCATTGTTTAGATATGCTAATAGTTTAGAAGAATTAACAACTGTTTGTATTTGTGGTAAAAAAGCTTTACATAATGCTAGACTTGTTAATGGTAGATATGTAAATGATGGTGATCAAGTTGCGATTGATGAAAAAGATAATGTAACATATATATCACTTTGTCCTGAACATTATCGTGAATTTGTATATGGTATTAAAATAAATGAAGAAAGAAAAAAAATAAATAAATTAATTAAGAAAAGATAGAATTTAAAACTGATAAATGATATAATATTATCAGTTTTTTTGGAGGAATATTATGAAGGTTAAATATGAATTAATAAAACAAAGTGGTAAAGCAAGGCATGGCTTTTTAAAAACAAATTATGGTACTTTTGAAACACCAATGTTTATGCCTGTTGGAACACTTGCTAATGTAAAATTACTTACACCGGAAGAATTAAAAAAAGAAAAGTGTGCAGTTATTTTATCAAATACTTATCATTTGTGGTTAAGACCTGGTGCTGAAATTGTAAATAAGGCTGGTGGGTTACATAAATTTATGAATTATGATGGTCCAATTTTAACAGATTCTGGTGGATTTCAAGTCTTTTCTTTAGCAAAAAAGAAAGATATTTCTGAAGAAGGTGTTAAATTTAAGAGTCATATTGATGGTAGTAGTTTATTTTTAACGCCAGAAGAATCTATTAGAGTTCAAAATTTACTTGATAGCGATATTGCAATGTCTTTTGATGAATGTCCACCATATCCAGCATCTTACGAGTATATGAAAAATTCGGTTGAAAGAACTTTAAGATGGGCTAAAAGGGGAAAAGATGTCTTTAATAATGATAATCAATCATTGTTTGGTATAGTTCAAGGTGGAGAATATGAAGATTTGCGCAAGTTATCAGCTGTAGAAACAGTAAAGATGAATTTTGATGGTTATTCTATTGGTGGAACTTCAGTTGGTGAAGATAAAGAAACAATGCACAAGATGATTGATTATTCAATTCCTTATTTGCCTTTAGATAAGCCTAGATATTTGATGGGTGTTGGTGAACCACTTGATATTCTTGATGGTGTTGTTAGGGGCGTTGATATGTTTGACTGTGTTTTGCCTACAAGACTTGCAAGACATGGTAATGCTTTTACTAGGCATGGTAGAATTAATTTAAAGAATTTAAAATTCAAGGAAGATTTTAGTCCTGTTGATGAAACTTGTGATTGTTATACTTGCACTCACTATACTAAAGCTTATATTAGACATTTGATTACTTCAAATGAAGCTTTAGGTGGTAGGTTACTCTCAATACATAATATTCGTTTTTTGGTTAAATTATGTGAAGATATTAGAGTTGCAATTGATAATGATAATTTACTTGAATATAAAAATGAGTTTGAGAAGAACTATAATAATTTAAAATAGATATTGATATAAATTTTATAGTAAAGGAATAGGTTATTCTATTCTTTTTTGCATATATTTTAAATGGTGAATAATATGTTTTTTAAAAATATACATATAAGAATTAAGATAGTTGGTTTGATATTTATACTTATTACATTTTTGATTATAGGTAAAATATTTTATGTACAGGTGTTTAGTTATAAAAAATTAAGTAAGAGCGCTAATAGCTTATGGAGTCGTAATTTACCTATTGAGGGTAATAGGGGTGTTATTTATGATGCAAATGGTAATGTTTTGGTTAATAATACGACTACTGTTTCTTTAGTGTTAATTCCTAATCAAATTGAGAATAAGGAAGATACGGCTAAAAAATTAGCGGATATTTTAAAAGTTGATTATGATGAAATGTATAAACATGTTAATAAGCATTCTTCGATTGAGAGAGTACATCCAGAGGGAAGAAAATTATCATTTGATATTGCTGATAAAATTGATAATTTAAAACTTTCTGGTGTTTATCTTTTGAAAGAAGCAAAAAGGAATTATTTATATGGGTCAATGCTTAGCCAAACAATTGGTTTTGTTGGTGTTGATAATCAGGGATTAAGTGGTCTTGAGTTAATGTATGATAAATATTTAACGGGAGCATATGGTGCGATTAAATATTATTCTGATGCCAAGGGTAAAAAACTTGAACTTTCAGAGGTTTATGTGAAACCTACCGATGGTATTAATATGACTTTAACTATTAATTTAGATATTCAAAAATCTTTGGAGAGAGAACTTAATAATGCTGTTAGTAAATATGATCCAGAACATGCTTTAGGCATTGTAATGAATCCTAAAACTGGGGAAATACTGGCTATGGCTTCAAGACCTAGTTTTGATCCTAGTAGTTATAAAGATTATGATATTGAAACCATTAATCGCAATTTGCCTGTTTGGATGACTTATGAGCCAGGTTCGACTTTTAATATTGTACCACCCGAAAGCGATACCTAATTAATGATATTCATATTTGGTGTAAATATGCATAAAGAATAATGATTTGACAAACATTTTTATTGGAGCTATCATTCACTCAATGGAGGATTTTTTATGAGTATGGATAAGTTATTTCTAAGAGATGAAAAAAGAATCAAAAAATTATATGATACTGAATTGCTAGCACATTTGTTGCTTTTAAATTATCAATTTTCAAATTATAAATATCATAATATAAGTGCTAGTGAAATATTTAAAAGTCTACACAAGATTAGATATTCAAAAAAAGATTTAGAGCAAATAAAAAATAATGCTATTGCACTATTAGATATAAAATATAATATTAGAGTTAACAATTTAGAAACACTTGATTTTTATAATTTAGATTAATATAAAATAAAAAGAAAACAAATCTTATTTTCTTTCATCAATTCTATTAAATGTAGTTCTATGAGTTTTATCGTATTTTAGTAAATCTGATGCAGTCATTTTTAACTTACGATCAATATTTTTGTTCATACCTTCTGCTATTTTATCAAGCATTTCAATTGTAGGTTTCCTCTTACAATTTTCTAATTCATTTATATAAACTAAATTACTTCCAACTTTCTCAGCAAACTTTTCTTGAGATAAGTTATATTTTTGTCTATAATATTTTAAATTCATTGATAGTATTTCACGACTATTATTCATAAAATCTTACCTCACTTTCTACAATTTATTTTATACAAGTGTTAAATAATTGTCTTTTGCACAACTGTTTAAGGTAAAAGTGTTGATTTTTTATAGAAATCGGTTATCATATTAATATATGTAGTAAATCTTAAATAGTTTGGTGGTGAAATAAAATGAGTATAAAAAAAACAATAAGTATATTGGGAGCATTTATATTTCTAGTATTCCTAATTAAAGGATTATATTTTGATACAAATTTAGGATATACCTTAGAAGCATCTCCTTTTTCAATGACAGGATGTCCATTATTTATCGAAGCATTATTATCAGTTGCAATATTGCCTTTTTTAGTATATGCAATGATAGAAGAATCATGTAACAAAGTTATTAATCGTTTCAGTAAAAAAATCAATGCTAATTAAAAATTATAAAGAAATATTTTATGAAAGTATTTCTTTCTTTTAATAATTGTGTATAATAATAGTAAATTAAGTTTTGAGGTGCATTATGAGAGTAGTTAATAAAAATGTAGAATCAAAAAGGGATATCATAAGTGAATTAAAAAATATTAAAGTTAATTCAACAAATAAACATAAAGAAATAGAATTAGATTCTTATATAGTAAGTATTGTTATGATAATTATTACTTCTAATGCTAGTAATCTTAATAATAATGAATATGTTGTATATATGCTTATTCAAGATAAAAAAACAGATGATTTATATGGGAAATTTAATTTAAAAACATTCTTTGATGAAAAAGATGCTAATACTTATTATGATAAGATGATACTTGAAGCATCTACCTTTTCTAAAGAAAAAATTGAAGATTTAGTGCGAGATTTATAATTAGTAAAAAAAAGAAAAAAAAAGAAAAAAAAAGAAAAAAAAGAAAAATTTAATCATTGACTTATAAAAGTCAAGTGGTAAAATATAGTAAAATCGATGAATTGTATCGAAAGAAACAAGTCATCTTTTTTTTATTGTTAGTTTTTTTGATAAAAGCCATTGACAATAATAAATAAAAATATTAGAATAATAGCCAATATTTGGAAAAAGAAAAATTTTTGTTATGTGTGAAGTGATTGTGGTAGTATTTGATGACTTCACCTTAAGGTAAGGTGATAACTATGCAAAATCATAAATCTTATTTTAGTGTTTATAACTTAAATTTAGTTTCTCTAAAAAACGAGGAGATACTTATATAGGGTTAAATTCCCCTTATAAGCATCTCCTTTTCTATTGGCTATATTCAAGTTGGAGGGTTAAAATGAATAACACAATACAAGAAAAAGAAGATATATTGGATAATGAACTATTATCTAAATTTGATTTATTAGACTATGATATAGAAAGAACTTTCTATCGTGTCTGTATGTTTATGAAAAAATATAGAAAATTAAAAAGTAAAAATTATTGTGAAATGCCTATAAAAATTACTAGTACCTATAAATATATTTTTGTTGATGAAAGAACAAAAGGTATTAATGATTACACTAAATTAGATGCATTTATAGATAATGATACAGAATATCAAACATTATCCAAAAAGATTTGCTCTATAACTAAGCACTTTAGTCAAGAAGAATTAATTTATTATACAATTTGTTTATATAGACAAGAACCAGAGTATAGAGCTTATAAAGAGATTGGATGCTCTTATTGTGGGTTGTTGCCAATCAAGAAAAGTTGTATTGTGAAATTTGCTTGTGCCTTAGATATAGAAGTATATAATGATGATGACGGATTTGCTGATCCTAACGAGGAAGAAAAGTTTGAAAAATTTATGAAAGAATTTAAGTTGTAGAAATGCAACTTTTTTTATTGCATTAAAGGAGGTGGTTTTATGATTGCGTAAATGGTAATTCTTAATGATTTGACAAAAGTTTTTAGGTAGTATATCATTCAAACAAAGGTGATATTATGAAATCAAAAATGTTTAAAATTAGCATTATTGCTATAATAGTGATATTAACTACTACTTTTATCTTTATTGGTAAAATCAATTCTAGTAAAAATAACTTATCAAAAAATTCTACTAGCAATACAGAATCCAAAGAAAAATTAAAACAAAAAGATATTCCAGAAAAAACAGAAAATCAAAAAGAATTACTAAAAGAGAAAAATGAAAGTGTTGATGTTGTAGAAAACCCTAAGGAAGATATAAAAGAAAATAAAGTATCTTCTAACACTTCTACTACTTCCACTACATCAAATAATTCAAATGGAATAAAACAAAATAATAATCAACAAAATCAATCACAATCTAATAATAATCAAATTAAAGAAGAAACTGTAAAAGAAAATAATGATTCCTATATTGGTATTCCTAATCCAAATGATTTTAATTATTCTTTTCATAAAGGTAAAATCGAATATAGTTCTATGGATGCTTGTCTTTCTGCTAGTGAAAGAATTTCTTTGAAAGATACAGTTGATATTATTAATAGTTGGTGTATGGATGTTGTTGATGGTCAAGGTACAGTTTTAGGTGAATATTTATATATTAATTGTTCATCTGGAAATTGTAATAAGTATAAAGATTAGATATTCTAGTCTTTTTTATTTTGGAGGAAAAAATGAAAATATTATTATTTATTGGAATTGCACTATTAATTTTACTAGTGCTTTTTTTATGGTCTGCTTGTGCCTTATCAAGTAAAATTTCACGAGAGGAGGAAATAATTGAAAATGAAAAATAAAATAAAAAATTTATTATTACTACTTGGAGTCATAATTGGATGCGTTTCTACTACATCTGTATATGCCCAAGGAGCTACTTTAACAATGAATAAGTCTGGTTACTTTTGGACAAGAACTAGTCCAAATGAATCAGCTCATAGTTGGTATACTCAAGATTATTATTTTGGTGATCGTGTTGCTTATTGTATCGAACCTGGCGTTCCAGAGGGAACTAATAATTATACAGTTGGTGATATGTCTAATACCAATTATTCTAATGAACAAAAATTAAAAATGTTACTAATTGCTTATTATGGTTATGATTATCCAAATCATCAAACATTAAATTATAGATTAGCAACTCAAGCCCTTTTATGGGAACAGGCAGGAAGTTATAATATTTCTTACTCTACTCAAAGATGGGGAGCAGGAACAAACATGGATGTATCTGCTGAAAAAAATACAATTATGAATTTAGTTAATAGTCATTATGTAAAACCATCCTTTAATGGTCAAACAATTACTATGAAAGTTGGTGATAAAATAACACTAACTGATACTAATAATGTATTATCAAATTATGATGTAATAATGAGTAATAATGCTGAATACCAAGTTAATGGTAATAGTATTACTATTCGTGCTACTAATGTTGGTAATATTACTATGCAATTCAAGAAAAAAATGTATACTACAAGACAATATC
>CAKPQS010000002.1 GCA_934179675.1 uncultured Bacilli bacterium | reverse complement strand
TCAAATTTATTTTTGTCTTTTAAAATTATTGCAGGTTCTTCATTTCCAATATTATAAGCAACCATTCCCTTATCAGAGAAATCAAATTTCTTTTTTAACCCCAATATTTCCTCATAATATCTTTTTGCTTCTTCCATATTATCTACTGGAAGAAAATAGTTGTCATAATTTTTCATATACTCCACATCTCCTTTTTTGCTATAAGCTACACTACTATATTTTATAGTAGTTACCGTTAAAAGTCAATATATAACAAAAAAGACTGTCATTACTGACAATCTTTTCGGTAAATTACTATAAATCAATAACTATAAAATTGTAATTTGTAATTATAGTTCTATCAAACTATTTTCAAAATCCTTAACATAGTATTTTATATTCTTTGTTCCTTTTGAAATAATTGTGTGTCCTTCTTCTTCAAGTAATCTTTTTTGTAATTCTTTCCCCTCTGGATATTTAACATTTAATTCTCCATCTGATTTTAAAGTTCTCCAGTATGGTGTAATATCTTCATCTCTTTGATAACTAGCCCAAGCAACTATATTTACAAATATACCTGCTGTCATAGGATCAGTGAAGTCTGCATTATTTGTCTTTGCTAGATAATCTCTCATAACACTAACAGTTATAAGTTTTCCCTTTGGTACTTTTTTCATTAACTCATCATAATAAATAGGTGGTGCAAAAAACATTTTAGTTCCACCATATTTTTTTATTATTTTTTCATCTTCTACTATTTGTATTTTAGGCATATCTTTATTGTTGTTCATCATTACATTAAAATCTTTTTTACTTTCATTAGCCATAGTATTCCAACTTCATTTCAAATTGTAATTTGTTATTTATTTTTAGAATTTAAATATGCCATAGCAAATGCAAGAGCAATTCCACCTAATACCCAAGTTATCGCTTCTTTGCAAAAATCAGAAAATGGACCACCAATAACCTTACTAATTGTATAAATCAACATAACCACAAAAATTATAATTGCTGTTGTTAATATTAGTTTTTCATTATTTTTCGCATTATTTACATCCTTATTAATTTTTTCTCTCAGCTTTAAATCACCTTTTAATAGTTCATCTAAACTTATTTGATAAAGTTCACTTAGATTTATAATACTCATTATGTCTGGTAATGATTTTCCATTTTCCCAGTTGGATATAGTTTGTCTTGAAATCATAATTTTCTCAGCAACATCTTCTTGAGTTAAATTCATATTGATTCTAGCATTCTTTAATTTTTGGTTAATTTCCATATAAATATATTCCTCCTTTTGAAACAAGTATAATATTTATATTCTTTTTCGTCTATCAAAGTCTTTTGACATTTCTTAAATAGAATGTCAAAATATATTTACATACTTACAAATTACTATTTATCTGTTAGTTCAATTATACCACATATTTTTAAAATTCAATTACATCGCAATATTACTATTTTCCGATTTATGTAAAATTCAATAAATTTGGAAAGTTTAGGGGTACTGCTAATTTTACTACTTTACTACTAATCTTCGTTATTATCTTCTAAACTGCTATTAAATCTAATACAATAATTTATTGCAACTAATCTTAAAGCAATCCAAACTAATGAATCAAATAATTGATTATTACTTATATTAGAAGAAAGACAATAATTTTTAATATATGAACTACTTACAGGAAGTTCTAAAGTTCTTTCATTTCTTCCTATAGCCTTAAACAATAAGTCATCAGCTATTTGATCACATTCTGAAACTATATCAGAATCATCATCATAGTATTTAATGAAGTAATCTGTTATGTCATCAACTTGTTTAAATACTTTTCTAATATCTATATCTTTATTGTTTTTTAATTCATTTAATTGATTATTTATTATTTCTTCAATTACTTTTTCTTTTTGTTCATTTTTTAAATCATTAATAATTATTGTTAGGTCATCTAAAGTAAATTCTTGAACTTCAATAACTTTACTTAAATCTGATACCATTTTATTTGTTATTTTATTTGCATAATTATTATTTTCGTTTTTCATATTCATAGCTCCTTTATATAAATCCTAAACTTACCTCAATTATTATATCATATTTTATTCATTGTGTCGTACTTTTGTGAATATTCACCAATTGAATGGGAAAATTAATATGGTGATATATATGATAGATAATAATTTGAGATATTGTAGAGAAGAACTTGAAATGACACAAGAAGAATTAGGAATTATATTAGGTGCGAGTAAACAAACTATATCAAATTGGGAAACAGGTTATACACCAATACCTTTAAATAAATTAGTTAGATTTGCTAATTTATATAATTATTCATTAGATTTTATTGTTGGATTTACAAGAGATAATATTAAATATAATAAGAATATAAAATTAGATAGTAAATTAATTGGTAAAAATCTTAAAGCAATAAGAGAAAATTTAAAACTAACACAACAACAAATAGCAGATAAATGTAATATCTATCAGTCTACTTATAATCATTATGAAACTGGTTATAGTTTAATAAAAATAATTCCAGCTTATTCAATTTGCAAAACTTATAATATTTCATTTGATTGGTTAGTAGGTAGAACTAACAATATAAAAATAAACAAATAAAAAAAGCGAGAGTATGCTAATTAAACATATTCTCGCTTTTATAATACATTTAATGAATAACAATAATCATATACATTTAATTGTTCATTGATTTTAGTATTTATTTCTTCATTTTTAAAATCATATTGAAAAATATTAAATAACATTTCTACTGAAAACTTTTTCTTTTCTTCAAGTGATAATTCCATATACTTTGCTGAAATAAATAATAAGTTTTTATATTTGGCAAAGTTAGTTATTACATTTTTAGATTCAGGATCTAGTATTAATAATACATTTTTTAAAAGTTTAATAAAGTTATTAATATCATAAGTAGGTGTAAATCCTAAATCTTCAAGTAGATGTATTGATAATCTAACTTTATCAACATCATTTAAATCATCATAAATATTAAGTAAATCAATAACTTTCTCGGTATTATTATCTAATAACATAAACATTCTCCTTTCAAATTTGCCATTTTAGGCACTTTATTTAAAGAACAGATAAGAGATTAAACCTTAACTTAAAGCTTAACTATAAGCATTTAAATGGGGTATAATCTCAAATTTCTGTTTTACTATTTATCACTCTAACAATTAAAAAAATCAAGAGTATTTTTTTATTTTATCTACTTAAATCAAAATCGTCTTTATCGTAATCATATTCATCATAATCTCTAACTCGTTCTTTATAATAATCAGGTGCTTCAACATATTCAAATAATTCATCTTGTTTAGTTGTTCCTTTAGATATTTTAATAACATCTCCCATATCAAATTCACTATTATCATAGCAATCTTTAACAACTTCAGCAGTTTCATCTTTTGTATAATCATTACCTCGTTGTAATAGTTTCCTTAAAAATTTCTTTAATAATTGAAATAGTTCATTTAATCTATAAATTAAACTTCTATTTTCATCTTTTAGTTCTTTATTTTCAGTTTCAAGTTTACTAACTTCTTTCTTATATTTTTGATTTTCTTTTTCTAATGATTTATAACTATTAGCATAGCTATCAACTTCATTAAATATTGTTTGTAGTTTAGGTTGTAATTCCATTACTTTTTTAGATTCACTAATAACATTATTCATACTTTCAAAAGTATCTTTTCTAACTTTAACAAAATCTTTATCTACAATAAATGTTTGTTTAGTTGTTTTCATTTTTTCTTCAAAATCATTCATTGCTTTATCAAATCTATCATTTTTAACATTTAATTCATGATTTAGTTTTTTAGTAAGTTGTTTATATTCTTTTATTTTAATGTGTTTATTATCACTTCCTTTAATACCTCGCTCTAAATCATAGCCTTTTTCAGTTAGTCTTTTATGATATAAGTCTTGTAAATGTGATAACTGGATTTTATCTTTAATATATTGTTTTTTAGAAATAGTGTATCGTTCTGTATTTGTTCTTTTATCTAATTTTTTAACTAGTGGAACAACAACACAATGAATATGTGGTGTTTCTTCATCTAAATGGACAGTCGCATGAAGTATTTGTTCTTTCTTATAACCTAAATCATTATAAACAAATTCCATACAAGTATCAGCCCAATCTTTTATTTGTTCTCTAGACATATCTTTAAAGAAATTATGTGAAGCAGTCATTACTAATTCATCAGCAACAACATTTTTAGAACTATTTAACATTTCATGGTATCTTTTTTTTCTATCAGCTCGTTCAGTTTTCATTCTTTCATCATGTTCCTTTTTATATTCTTTAGTTAATTCATCAAAACCCTTAACATATTTAACATTTAAAGGAACAAGTTCTATATTGTTTTTAGTTAATTCTAATTTAATATTAGGGTTTGATTGATATGCTTTCTTTTCTCGTTTATTATGTGATCCTATTTGTGCTAAATCGGGTATAGTCATAATAGGTTCACTTCTAAATATTGCATAATTTAATTCCATAAATCATTCTCCTTTCTTTTTAAACAACAAAAAAGATATGTCGTTAAACATACCTTTAATTACATTTTTTATTATAATTACAATAATCTCTTATTTTACATTTCTCACAATTAGGGTGTTCTCCACATATATTAGCAGACCTTAATAAACAAAATTGTTGGATTATTGATTCAACGATTATCTCATCACAGTTATTTAATATTGCTATCTTTTTAATTATATTTAATACTTGTTGTTCTGTTGCATTAGCATTTTCTACAATTCCTAGTCTATGACTACCAAATAATCTTTCTAATTGAGAACTCTTTTTACAAGTATTAACACCAACTCGTTTTAAATAATCATAAGCAAAAGCTCGTCCAACTTGTATCAGTTTATATTTACCACTATTAAACATATTAGCAATATCATTAGGAGTTTCTTTTTTAACAAACTTATCTAAACTTCCATAATCTTTTTCAATTCTTTCTAATACCATTATATTTTTAGATAATGCTTTCATTTGATTATTTATCATTGGATTAGTGCAATGAATCTTTCTTAACTTATTAACTAAAATACTTGGTTCAACTACCTTTAAATAATTCTTATCATAGTTATGAAAAATCTTATCAATAGTTTCCATATTTTCTCTTATATTGTTATCTCCCCATCTATGATTTGAGAGTAGAGCAATAATTAATGCTTTTAAATGTTCTTCAAAAGAATACTTTTTACCTTTTTTTCTAGATTTAACATTATTAACTAAATCTTTAATATCTCTCATATAATCATAATTAATATAATCCATACTTTCTTTAATAAGAGGGTATATTTCTTTTAAATCTTTATCTTCTAATAGAGTAATATTTTTTACCATTTCATAATTAGGATTATATATTACTTGATTATCTATACAATCTTTTAATATTTCTATAACTTCTTCATTAGATAAATACTTAACTCTCTCAATAGGGAATATAACTTTATTTACTTTAACATATTTTATCAGCAAAGGTATTAATTCATCTTTTTCTAAAATTTGCTCATTTTTCATAAAAAAATATCTCACTTTCTATAAATTAGTCTTTAACTAATAAAGTGAAATATTGTCTTTAGCCCTTATTTTATCGGCATTTATTTATTTTTATATTTGGGTATCACTTATTCAACCTCACCCATGGTGTATGAACCATTCTAGGTCCATTTTCATCTTCATAACCTTTTGCTCCTTTTATCACATATCCAACACAATCTACCAATCTAACAGATGCTTCAAAATTATCAATTTTAATGGTTGCTCCACTTGATGGAACAAACTTTGGTTCAGTTGTCATAATTGTTTTTCCTTGAGCTGATTGAGGTATTTCATCTAAACATCTTTTCTTTTCATATTCATCTTCTATATTTGGAACTACTAATGTCTCTATTACTTTTTTGATAAAAGTTGATTTACCTGTTCTAACTGCTCCTACTACCCCAAAATATATATCACCATTGGTTCTTTCAGTGATATTTTTTATTATCTCTATTTTATCCATATTTACCTACTTTCATTTAAATATATGAGATAAATACCTCTTTATTACATTTTTTTAACCTTTTAGTTTCTTGACTAAAATATACAATTGTTATATACTTTATATATAAATAAAGGAGGAAACATGGAATTAGTAACATTAAATGAAAAAGAATACCGATCTTTTACTGATAAAATGAATACACATTTTTTAGAATCTTATGAATGGGGAGAACTTTCTTTAAAAAGAGGTTTTACTCCTTATTATATTGGACTTAAAGATAAAAATACTATTGTAGCAACTGCTTTACTTTTAAAAAAGAATTTATTAATGGGTTATTCATATTTTTATATTCCAAGAGGTTTTAATATAGATTATAATAATGAAGAATTAATTAAAATTTTTAGTTTAAAAATTAAAAAATTTTGTAAAGAAAAAAAAGGTATTTTCTTTAGAATTGATCCTGATATAAAACTTCATACAATTGATGAAAACGCCTGTGAAATTGAGGGAACAAATAATTATAAATTAGTTAACTTTTTAGAAAGTATAGGTTATAAACATCGTCCACTTACAAAATATTTTGAAACAATGCAACCTAGATTTACATTTAGAATAGATTTAAAACCTTCTATTGAAGAAATTGAAAAAAAATACTCTACCACTACTATTCAAAGAATAAAAAAAGCAAAAAAATGTGGTGTTACTGTTGAAATTGGAACTAAAGAAGATATTAAAGAATTTAATAGATTAATGAAAATGACAGAGGAAAGACAAGGTTTTTATTCTCATGATGATAAATATTTTTCTTCCTTTTACGATGTTTTTTCTAAAAATAATCATGTAACATTATATTTAGGAAAAATAGATATTAAAAAAATTGAACTCAACTTAAAAACAGAATTAAATAAATTAAACGAAGAATATAAAATTATTGAAAACTTAGATAATAAGAAAAGTGTTGGTCAAAAAAAGGAACTTATAAAAAATATAAATAGTATTAATGAACAATTAGATTTTTTTAAAGATAAACCCAAAAATACTATCGTTGTTAGTTCTTATCTAATAGTACATTATGGTAATAAAAGTTGGGCTTTATATGCTGCAAATGATATGAATTATAAAAGATTATATGCTAATTATCTAGTTTATGAAAAACAAATTCAAGATTCTAAAAAAAGAGGAATGGAAATATTTGATGTTTTTGGTACAATTGGAGAACCAACAAGTGATAGTCAATTAGTAGGACTACATGATTTTAAGAAAAAATGGGGAGGAGAATATACTGAATTTATCGGTGAATTTGATTATATTACTAATAAATTTATGTATTTTCTTTATAACAAATTAATACCAATAAGACACAAAATAATAAATAAAAAATTAAAAAACTCAATTAAAAAAAAATAATCAATTCATGATTATTTTTTTGCTATTTACATAATACTGGATACCTGATATTACACTTAATACCATTGCTACAACAAGTAGCATATCAGATACCTTTAAATTCCATAATTCAAATGGTAAATTATAAAATAAAGTAAGCGCTATTCCAGTCATCATACATGCTGTTTTATATTTACCCATTTTACTAGCTGCAATAACCTTTCCCTTATTTCCAGATACCATTTTAATAGAATTTACAACTTCATCTCTAAATATAACAACAATTGGAATAATAGGATGAACAAATCCTGATGCTGATAACGCAACTAAAATTGTATTTACTAATACTTTATCAGCTATAGCATCTAACATTTTACCCAAATCAGTTACTTGGTTTGTTTTCCTAGCTAGTTTACCATCTATCATATCTGTTAAAGCAGCAATTATAAATAATACTCCTGCTATTGGATACTTAATATCAACAACAATCATTTCACTTACAAATAATTGTGGCATTTTAATACCTGCTTCTTCAAACGGAAAAACAAGTAAAATTAAAATAAAAATCGTTAGTATTATTCTTGAAAACGTTATTTTATTTGGTAAATTCATTTTTGCCTCCTACAATACAATAAACGCTATTAAGATAGCAACAATAATAATTATCACATAAGGTATAATACTTGATAATTTTAATGGTTCCCTTAACTTTTTAGTATATGGTGAATGAATAGTAGCTTTATCTTCAATAATATCTTGTTTCTTTTTAACATCTTCAATCGATATTTTAGATGTATAATCAAATAAATATTCATTAAATTCATCTACTAAATCTTCATGTTTAAGACCCAAATACTTTGCATAATCCTTAATAAAATATTTTAAGTAAAAAACATCTTGGAATGCTTCCATATTACCAGCTTCAAGATTTTCAATCTGTGATACTTTTAACTTTAAATCCTCCGCTGCTTCCTCTACAGAAACACCAATACTTTCTCTAGCTTCTTTAAGTTTCGCTCCAATATCCTTCAAGCATCTCAACTCCTCAAAAAAATAATAATAACATAAGCCATGTTCTGTACCTATAAAGGCGACAAACATTTATCTATCTTTCGATCCTTTATTCGTTCTTATTTCCGACATCAAGGTTCCCCTACCATAATTTGGGTTTCTCGCTCATGGGGTTTACCGCGTTTCATTATTTGGTTTCCCAAATACTCGTTTCTGTGGCACTTTACAACATATAACCTTTTAAGGTTTTTAGTCGCCGTTAGCTTTAAACTACTAAGGGTTATTTATTCCCCTTACATGAACACTACTATCATCACAGATAGTGCGAGCATGGACTTTCCTCTACATTATATAAAATGCAGCGTTTGTCTGTTATTATTCTTCTTTTCCGTATATAACCTTTTCTAAATTAGATATTCTTCTTAATAAATCTGTATTGTTTATACTTGTTTCTGGTTTTCCATCTTTTGCTACTTCTAATTGTGTTTTTAAGTATCTAATTTCTTGCTTTAATTTTATTATTTCTTCTAATTGTTCTTTTTTTTCTTCCTCAAGTTCAGATACAATTTTTCTCCATTCTTCATAATCTCTCATTATATCATCTAAAAACTTATCCACTTCTTGAGGACGATACCCTCTTGTATCGACTTTAAATTCTTTTTCATAAATATCTTTACTTGTTAATAGAATTCTATCTTGATACATTCAATCCACCTTTTCTTCTCGACTAATATTTTAGCAAATTATTCGTCAATTGTCAATTGATCGCCTAATTGCTCTTCTAGAACTTCTGGATGCATTATTATATATTCAAACATTTTCATGCTTTTAACAAAATAATAGCCATCCCCTATTCTTTCATCTAAATTGATTCCAAAATCACATATATCTTTTACTTCTACTTCTCCATTATTATTTATAACAGGTTCTTTATGTATAGCACCCATTGTTATTAAACTTGATGCCGTTCCAAAATCTGTTAAATTATGATATATAGAAGATGATTTAAAACTTCCTAAATTTGATACTATAATTGATGAATGATATAAACTATTTTTTGTTATAGTTTCAGGTAATAAATCATGATTATCCATAAATTTTATTATTTTCATTACAATATCAAATATAGGTGCTGGTAATTTCGCTAATGAATCTGCTGTTTTATCGGTCGCATTTTTATTATTTTTTCGTAAATTTTCAACTGTTTTATTTAATTTATCTGAAACATCATATAAATTATATTCTCTTTTCAAATGTTCAACTGCTAAATATTCTTCTGAATAATCTTCAAACTTAACTTTTGCAACAAATCCAACTGATACATCATTATGTTCATAAACTTTACCACCTGGCATTATAAATCTATTTAATAATGGCCTATTATATATTGTTTTTGCAACTGCTGCACAGAAAAAATGAAAATACGTTATATGTTTACCATCATTTTTTTGTTTTTCAATATATTTTATTGCATTTGTCATATCAACTTTCATATTAATATAGACATCTGAATCACATCTTTTTTTCTTCAAATAATATATTACTCTTTGTGTCGATGTTAAATTTTTTATTCTTTTAGCGTCTTTTCTATCCCTTGCCACTTAACTCCTCCATACTACTATATAAGTATAACATACTTTTTTTTAAATGTTAAGAAAAAACTTAAAGATTATTCTTTAAGTTTTAACCATGTAGATTTTTTTATTTTTTGAACATCATTTAATATTTCATTAAACATTTGATCAATTTTTTTAATATTTATCACCTAGATAAATAATATCATATTTATTTTAATATTTGGGAAAAACGACAAAACTAGTCATTTTCTTTTAATATTTCTAATGCTTTTCTTACTAGTGAATCATATTTAACAGCTTCTAATCCACCAAATTCTTTTAGGAAATCTTCTTTTGACATATTATAATGTCCTGCTAAATGTTCAGCTTCATGTTCAGCTTCTTCATCTGTTACTTCTAAACTTTCCTCTTTTACTATTGCTTCAAGTAATAATCTTTGTTTTACTACTTTTAAAGCTTCATCTTTCATTTTTTCTCTTAAATTTTCTTCATTTGATTTAGTAAATTTATAAAAATCTTCTAATTTAATTCCTTGCATACCAAGTTGTTCTTCATATCTTTTTAACATTCTTGATGTTTCATCATATACCATTTCTTCTGGTACTTCTACTTCCATATTATCTGTAGCAACATCAAGTAGAGCATCAATATATTTATTTTCGTTATCGTAATCTTTTCTTGTTTTAATATTTTCTTCAACTTGTTTTTCTAAAGATTCTTTTGAATCAATACCTTCCATACCTAAATCAGCAAAGAAATCTTTATCTAATTCTGGAATATTTTTTTCTTTTACTGTATTAATTTTAACTTTAAATGTTACTTTAGCACCTTTTAGATTTTCAGCATGATAATCTTCTGGGAATGTTACATTTACATCTACTTCTTCCCCAGCTTCATGACCAATTAATTGATCTTCAAAACCTGGAATAAATGTATTTGAACCAATTGTTAATGAATAGTTTTCACCCTTACCACCTTCAAAAGCAACACCATCTTTAAATCCTTCAAAATCAATAACAGCAATATCGCCATTTTCTATTTTGCCAGTTTTAATAGCATAATCAGCATAATGATTTCTCATTTCTTCAATAGCTTTTTCAATTTCTTCTTTAGTAACGGTTGTTTCTTCTTTTTTAATTCCTAAACCTTTATATTTACCTAATTTTACTTCTGGTTTCGTTACTAATGTAAATACAAATTCAACACCATTTTTATCTAAACTTTTAATTTCTACTTTAGGTTGTGCAACTAATTCTAAATCTTTATTTTCTTCCATTACTTCTTTATAAGCATCTTCAATATAATTTTCAGCTGCATCCATCCATAATGTTTCTTCTTTGTATTTTTTCATAAAGATATCTTTTGGAGCATGTCCTGGTCTAAATCCATCAACTTTGAAATTTTTACTTGCTTTTTCATAAGCTTTTTCAATTTGTTTTTCCCAAGCAGCACCATCTAATTTTTTAGATATTTCTTTTTTCATAATTCCTCCTTAAATACGATTATTAGTATATAATATTTTTGACTTTTTTTCAACTACTTTTGAAAAAAAAGGCTTTTTGCCTTTAAAAAATTTCTACAACTTTTACTTGATATTCACCATTAGGACTAATAACATTGACAATATCGCCAACTTTATGACCTAATATTGCTTGTGCAATTGGACTTTCATTAGATATTTTATTTGAAAATGGATCGGCTTCTTTTGAACCAACTATAGAAAATTCATCAGTTTCATCGTCTCCTACATATTCTAATTTTACTTTTGTACCAAGTGCGACAGAATCAGTTTTAACATCTGAAATGATTTCTACGTTTTCAAGCATTTTTTCTAATTCCTTGATTCTTGCTTCTGTTGATGCTTGTTCACTTCTTGCAGCATCATATTCAGCATTTTCACTTAAATCTCCAAGTGCTCTTGCATCTTTTAAAGCGTTTATTATTTCAGGTCTTTTTTCTAATTTTAAATAATCAAGTTCATTTTTTAACTCGTTTAATCCTTCTTCTGTTAAATATATTTTCTTTTCATCCATTTATTTTCACCTCTTTAAATTTAACGCATTTAAATATACTATATTTATTCATCTTTGTCAATAATTTTTCTTACTAAATTATTTTTATATACAATTTTAGGTATTTTTATATATATTATCTGTAGTGGATGGGGTGCGACATCAATTTGTTCCATATCTTCATTATACATTTCATTTACAATTATTTTAATATTTTCTATTTCGGGTCCAAATATTTCAATTGTATCACCTTTTTTAAAATTATTTCTTTGTTGCATTTTTGCTAATGAAGTTTGTTTATCATAAGATAATACTTGGGCGACAAATTCTTGATTAGATATTTCTTTTCTTTCATTATAGTATTGACATTCTTCATTATTTTTCCCATTAAAAAATTGTGTAATTGAATCACGATTGGCAACAGATGATAAAGTGCGTTCACAATTTAAATTATATTCATATTTTTCTTTATTATTACAATATTCATCGATTACTTTACGATATATACTTACTACTGATGCTATATAATAAATTGATCGCATTCTTCCTTCAATTTTAAATGAATCAACACCTATATCTATCATTTCAGGAATATATTTTAACATTGTTAAATCTTTTGTTTGAAATGTAAATTTTTTTGCACATTTAATTAAATTTTTATTTTCATCCAATAGATCAAATGTCCACCTACATATTTGAGCACATCCTCCTCTATTAGCGTCTCTTCCAGTAAAATAATTAGATAATACACATCTTCCACTATATGATGCACACATTGCTCCATGAATAAATGTTTCTATTTCCATTTCTGGTACTTCTTGTTTTATTTTAATAATATCTTCTTTAGTAGCTTCCCTACCTAATACTACTCTTGTAACACCTTCTTTATGCCAAAATTTTACAGCTTCATAATTAAGAGTTGATTGTTGAGTTGATATACAAATATTTAAATTAGTATTATTTTTAGCAAGTTCTACTATATAAGGATCACACACAATTATACCATCTATTCCTATTTTATCTAATTCTTTTAAATATTCTAAAATGTTTTCTGTTTCTTTATTATGTAAAACAATATTAACCGTTACATACACTTTTTTATTTAGATCATGAGCATATTTTGTTCCTTCTTTTATATCATCCATTGAAAAATTAATAGCATTTGCTCTTAATCCAAACATTGTTCCACCAAAATAAACAGCATCAGCACCATAATTAAGTGCTACTTTTAGTCTTTCTAAATCACCAGCAGGTGCGAGTAATTCGGGCTTTTTCATTTTTTCACCTTATATATTGTTTCTTCATATAAGAAACCCTTTCCTTGATTTTGATAATTAAATTTTTTGTTTGATTTAAAATTTTGTAATACTTCTTTTATATCATCTATTAAAAATGAATTAATAATAAAATATTTTATATTCATTTTTTTATATTCATCTATTTCATCAATTGCATTTAATATTTTAGAATTATATACTACTGTTTCTTTTTCATTTACAATTGGATATAGATCATTTTCATGTTTTATATAGTTTACTTTTGAATTGTCTTCTAATTTAAATGTTTTGCGATAATTTTTTACAATATCACGAATTGACGCAAATATAGGAGTATATCCAAATACTTGAACCATTAATTCCATTTTTGTATTTTTACTTATTTCTTTAATTTCTTCTAAAGTAATTTCATTTGATAAAAATGTATATTTTACTCCTCTTTTATACCAAAAATCCATTGTTTTATAATTAGTTGTCATATGACATGCAGACCAAACTAAATCATGTTTAGATCCTATATTAACAATACTAATATCATAATATAAAATAGCTTTAATTTCTAATTCATCAAGAATTTTTAATGTTTCTTTTAATAAAGGAATATCTTTATTATGCATATTTTTATTTAAATTAATAAATATTTCTTTATTTTTAACATTTTGAATAATTTCTTTAATTTTATCTAAACTAAATGTTTTATAATTAATACTTAAATTTTCTACACTTAATATTAGTCCATCATAATATTCTTTTAATTCATATATTTCTTCTTCATTTTGAGGTATTAATAAATACATAGAACCACTCGCTTTCGTTTATTAATTATATCATTAAATAAAAAAAAAGTATATATTTAATAAAGCCTATTAAATATATCACTTATTACTTTTTTACCATTTAAATATAAACCTGTATATTTTTCATAATAATTATCTAAAAATCTATTTATTTCATTTACTATACTTTTATCTACATTAAAACATTTTATTTTTTTAATATCAATACAATAATATAATCTAATTAATTTAATTACTTTTTCATCTACTACCATATCATTACTAAAACAATTTGAACATACTAATCCACCTTTACTAATGGATAATCCAACTATATTATTTTGCTGCATACAACATGAACATTTATCCAAAATTGGTTCAACTCCTAAATTATTTAAATATTTTAGTTCGATTATATTTGTTATAACTAATGGATTAATACCTTCTTCTATTTTTTTTAGTCCTTCAATTAAATTATAATAAACATTACTTTTAAAATTTTCTTTTGCTACTTGATAACTTAAATTTAATAAATACATAGAAAATCCTAATTTATTAAAATCATTTCTTATATTTTTGAAATTTATATAATTATCAAAATTATTTAATATGGATAATTTATTTTCTTTATATTTTATATAAAATTTACCATATGTTAATTTATCTGTATAAGGTCTAAGTATACTTTTAGGACTTTTACATCCTTTAGCAATCATACTAATTAAACCACTATTTGTTAGAACATAAATAATTTTACTTTTATCTTGATAATCTATTTCATTTACTATTATTCCCTCTATTTCGTTCATGTTCTAACTCCTTATATTTCATAAAATACTCTATTTTACCTGTATTTTTAAAAAGTAACCATAACATATCTTTCATATTCTCACCTAATATAGATTATGATTACTTTTTTATATTTTATTCATCTATTTCATTATATCCAAATTCTTTTATATATTTATCAATATCACGCCATGAATCAATAGTTTTAACAAACAATTCTAAATATACTTTTTCTCCTAATAATTCTTCTATATCATTCCTTGCTTCTATTCCTATTTCTTTTATCATAAAACCATTATGTCCTACAATTATTTTTTTAACGGCATCTCTATCAACTACAATCATAGCATTTATTACAAGATTTCCTTTATTTCTTTTCATTTGTTCAACTACAACTGTAACAGAATGTGGTATTTCTTCTCTTGTTAAATTAAATATTTTTTCTCTTATTAATTCACTTATTAAAAATTTTACTGGTTTATTTGTAAATGTATCATCATCATAATATTTAATGTCATCTTTTAAATATAATTTTATTGTTTTGATTAATTCATCTTTATTTTTACTTTTTAGAGCACTTACAGGTACTATTTCTTTAAAATCATATAATTCTTTATATTCTAATATTTTTTTCATTATATATTCATTTGTCATTTTATCTATTTTATTGATAACTAAAATAACATCTTTATTAACTTTTTTTAATTTTTCAATTACAAATTTATCACCAGGACCAATACTTACACTGCCATCTACAACAAATAGAATAACATCTACATCTTCGATACTAAAATAAGCTTCTTTATTTAAATAGTTACCTAATTTATGTGTTGGTTTATGTATTCCTGGTGTATCTACAAAGACAATTTGACTTTCAGAATCATTATATATTCCTTGAATTATATTTCTTGTTGTTTGTACTTTATCTGATGTAATTGCAACTTTTCTTCCTACTAAATTATTTATTAATGTTGATTTTCCAACATTACTTCTTCCTATTATTCCAACAAATCCTGATTTCATTTTTTTACCTCCCATTTATTAATTAATTTATTAAATATTTTATATAAAAATATTAATATATATATACTTATTGCCATTAAAGTGAATGTTAATACAATTAATTCTCCTTTTAATATTGTAAGTGAATAAAAATCTCTTAAAAATATTACACATATTATAAAACAAATTATGCAAAAAGAAAATAATATTTTTCGCATTTTATTAAATGGTAATGATATTTTGAATATTAACATAAATCCTATAAATTCAATTAATATTACGTCTATAGTTGATTTTTCTATTTGTGACAAATTAAATATTGATCCAATTAGTTCTACTAATAATACACTTATAACAGATGTTACACTTACTGGAATAGATTTATATAAAACGTTTTTTAAAAAATCACCTTCTACTCTTTCTTTATTATCTTCTAGTGCTAGAAAAAATGATGGAATTCCTATTGTAAGAGAACTTATTAATGATATTTGAACTGGTTCAAATGGATAACTTACTTTTAGTATTAAGTATATCAATGTAAATAAAATAGCATATCCTGTTTTAGACAAAAATAATGTTGCACTTCTGGTTATATTGTTAATTGTTCTTCTTCCTTCATATACAATACTAGGAATACTATCAAAATTACTATCTAATAAAACTAATCTCGAAACTGCTTTAGCAGCATCTGATCCATTTGCTATGGCAATACTGCAATCAGCTTCTTTTAAAGCAAGAACATCATTTACGCCATCACCTGTCATTGCCACTGTATGTCCTTCTAACTTCATTCTTTCAACTAATTCTTTTTTTTGAAATGGTGTTACACGGCCAAAAATAGTGTTTTTTATTGTTTCTTTATCTATTATTTCAACATTTTTCATATCGATATACCCTTTTATTTCAATATTTAATCTTTGAGCTATTTTTAATAATGTTTCTGTACTATCACCAGATATTATTTTAACATCTACTCCTTGAGATTTAAAGTATTCTAATGTTTCTTTAGCCTTATTTCTTATTTTATCTTGTAATAATATTAAAGCTGCTAATTTTAAATTTTTTTCTGTTTCTTTTTTATATCCAAGTGCAAGTACTCTATAATCAGAATATTCTGTTATATTTATCCCTGGAAATAATATTTCGGGTGCTCCTAAAAAATAATCATAATTATTATAATTTATCATTGAAAACTTTTTACTTGATGAAAATTCTTCTTTTTTATTTGCTCTTATACCTTTATTACCATATTTTTTATTAATTGCTTCTAAAGTATTATTATGTACTAAATTCATAGAAAAAGATCTTAATATTTCTTCAATATCTATATTTTCTTTTTTAATACAATCATATACTTCCATTATTCCTTCCGTTAGTGTTCCTGTTTTATCTAAACACAATGTATCAACTCTTGCAAGGGTTTCAATACAGTATAATTCTTGAACTAATACTTTAACTTTACTTAATCTTATTACACTTACTGCAAGTACTGTACTTGTTAATAATACTAAACCTTCTGGTATCATCATTACCATTGATGCTACTGTTCTTATAACAGCATCATAAATATTATTAGATCCTATACTATATTGTTTTATAAACATTATTATTCCCATTGGTATTATTATTTTGGATATATTTTTAATTATAAAATTTAATGAATCCATTAAACAAGAATTAATTTTATTTTTCTTTTTAGTTGATGCTGTTATTTTAGATGTATAAGTATCTTTACCTACTGCGATTGCTTTTACAATTACTTCGCCACTTACAATAAATGATCCTGATAATATTTTATCATTTTTTCTTTTGATTACTGTTCTAGATTCACCTGTTATAAATGATTCATTTACTTCTACTGTACCATCTAGAACTATACAATCTACTACTACTTGATTTCCTATTTTAAATTTTAAGGCATCATCTAAAACTATTTCATTTATATTTATATATTGTTCTTTATTATTTCTTAATGCTATAACTGGTGATTTACTTATTATAGATAATTTATCAACTATTAATTTACTTGATATTTCTTGATATATACTTATTATTGTGTTTATTATCATTATAAACATAAAAGTTATACTTTTAATTATATCTAACCAATATATTTTATATATAATACCAATTATTATAATTATAATACCAAAAAAAGTATTTACAATATTAAATATATTTAATGAATTATCTAAAATTATTTTTTTTATACTTTTAGTTTTTACATCATTTTCTATATTTATTAAACCCTTATTGATTCTCTTTTCTACCTCTATATTAGTTAATCCATAATTCATATTCTCACCTTTCATATAAAGTTTAGCATATATATTTTTAGAAGTCAATTTATTAAAAAAATAGATAAATATGATTATTTATCTATTATAAGTTGATATTACATTTGGATTTAATCGATGGCCATTTGTCCATGGATATCCACTCCATACTTCAAAGTGTAAATGACAGCCTGTTGAAATACCTGTTGATCCCATATAACCTATTACTTGTCCTTTTTCAACAACATCGCCAACATTTACGACAACTTTTACCATGTGGCCATATAAAGTACTATAACCATTATGATGATTGATAACTGCAAATTTACCATAGCCTCCATTATCAACATTTGTTGCCATTATAACTTCACCATTATTGGCAGCATATATTTCGGAATAACATCCTGTTCCTGTTATATCTAAGCCTGTATGATGTTCATAGTATCCGTAAACTGGATTATAACGATATCGATATCTATCGCTTATATAATAACCACTTTCTGTTGGCCATCCCCAGTTATATCCACCAACACGAGAAACTACTTTACTTCCTTTAACATCTATTTGCGAAATAGATGGTTTTAATTCTTCTTTTGATAATGTTAATGCATAGGTATCAACACCATTAATTGTTTCTATTCTTCTGGTTACTCTTTCATATCCGTTTTCGCCCTTACGAAGTACTCTATAGTATTGTTGATTTTTTTGTTCATCATAAGTTGTTTCAACTTTATAATCTTTGCTATCTTCAGTTGTTTCAACTTTTTCAACAACTACATTTATTGATGGTTTTAATGGTTTAATAGTTACATTTGAACCAACTGCTAATAAATTATTGGCACTGCTATATTCGGGATTAGCGATTAAAAAGTCGCCTGTACTTATTTCGTTTGCAAATGATACGCTTTCAATTGTATCACCTAATTTAACTTTATATTTTTTAACATTTGGTTCATCTCCATATAATAAATGAGATGCTAAATCAACTGAATCTGTATATATTTTTTCATTTATGGGGATATATACTTCTTTATAATTAATATTTTCTTTAACATAAACGTTATCTATTCTACTTGCTTTACTAGTATTTCCTTTTTTATAATCTTCATAATCTTTTTCGTTAACAAATGTTTTGATAACTGTTTCTATTGCATCATTGAATACTTTTTCATCTAATACGTATATAATATCCGTATTTTCGCCATTTATTATTGAAAATTCATATCCTTTTAATGTAAAGCTTGCTAAATTTTCTATTTTTTTATAAATATCTAATGTATCATCAACAATACTTTCATATGTTTTATATGATTTTATTAATAAATCATTGGGTTTATATACTGTTGTAATACCATATTTATTCTTATATTCTTGATTATTTTTATCTATATAATTTAATAATTCTTCTTCTGATTTTATTGTTCCTAGTAATTCGCCATCATAATAAACTCGGTAGTATGTATAGGGATTTCTTGATGATGGCATACTTTTACTGATAAATGGAATACATGCAAGTAATACAGTAAATACACCAATTATTATATATTTTACTATTTTCATTTTCTCACCACTTTTTATATTATACACTTTTTATATGTTTTTTTCAATATTTGATTAGCGCAAAAAAATATAATCGTGATGTTTTAATTTTAGGATTCAATTAAAAAGAAGAAATTAATAAAAATAGTTAATTTCTTCAATTAATTTAATATTTTTATTTAGTTTCTTCTATAAGTTCTATAGTATCATTTACTATTTTTTTATTTTTGTATTTTTCATATAATGTATCTATAACAGAATATAAAATAATTAATAAAAATCCTAACATTAAAAATAAAATACCTTTTCTATTTATTGAATTTAAAAATCCTATACGATTACTATTTAAAATAATGGCAACATTTTTATCTAGCATTGATGTTATTTTATCAAAGAATATTCCCCCTATTAATATAAATGAACTACTTATTAATGCAGATGATCCTATATATTTAAATGAACTATAAAATTTATTTTTAATGTTTATCAAAGTTACTAATATAAACAATGCTATAAATATTATAAAATTTATATTCATAAATGCTTGTTTATAAATAAAATCCATATTAATTTTATTTATATTTAAATTATTACTCATCAATGTAATCATACTATTAAAATCATTTATATTATATACCTTAAATGATATACCCGTAATAAAAAACAATAATACTATACCAAATATAAAACTTATTACTATGGAAAACACCCTTTTCATTTTATCACCATATTCATTATATATGTTTTTTTGACAAAAGTAAAGAAAGGATTACCATAGTCCTTTCTTATATTCACCATTATCTACTAATTTTCTTAAACTTGCAACAACATTTTCTTTATCTTCTTTATAAGTAACACCTAACCATCTAGCATCTGTTTCAATAACTTCTACTTTAATATTTTCCATTTTTATTTGTTTAAATACTAAATCAGGTATTAAAAATTCACTTTTTAAATTATTATTATTTTTATCTAAAAATATTGGGAATTCTTTTTCTAAATATGCAAATATTTTAGGTGTAAATGTAAACATATTCATTGATACAATCGTATCTTCATTTATTTCAAATGAAGTACTACCATCAAGTGGATAAGCAATATATTTACCATTTTTATATTCTATTTCTGATTCTATTAATTGTGTAACAAAACCATTTTCAATTTTACATACTCCTCTTTTAACATTTCCATTTTCTGTTATAGTATTTTTTACTTTATATCCTATAATGGCATAATTATTTTTATTTTCTTTAATAAATGAACTTGCTTTTATATAAGCATCTAAACCATAAAAATCATCAGAATTTATAATTGTAAATGATTCATTTACTTTATCTTTAGCACATAATATAGCATGTGCTGTTCCATAAGGTTTAACTCTTTCTTCTGGAACACTATAACCTTTAGGTAAATTTGTTAATTCTTGAAAAACATATTCTACTTTTATTTTATTTTCTATTCTTTTACCGATTGTTTCCCTAAAAATATCATAGTTTTCCTTTTTAATTATAAATACTACTTTATTATATCCTGCTTTTATAGCATCATAAATGGAATAATCAATTATAAAATTTCCATATTGATCCATTGGTTCAATTTGTTTTAAACCACCAAATCTACTTCCCATTCCAGCAGCCATTATAACTAGTGTCATATTTTCCTCCTTTTTTCTTTAAATATAACATTATTTTGAATTATAAAATTAACTATAAATAGTATTATTTCTATTAGTATTTTTGCTAAATAAATATTTATTTTTAATTTACTTATAAATATATTCAAAATTAAACTGTTTATTAAAATTACTCCTGTTGATAACATTATGTATTCTTTAACACTTTTATTATTTGAATTAAAAACAAAATTTTTATTAATATTATAGTTACATGTTCCACTTATTAATCGTGCAAGTAAATTACATAAAAATATATTTGATGGTGTATTTTTAAATAAATGCATTAGTAATATAAAACTAATATAATCAATTATAAAACATATAATACCTGATAATATAAATTTTAAAAAATTTTTATAAATTAGAAAAGAATCTCTTATTACTTTAAAATGCGATGTTGAATTTTTTTCATCTTCATATACAGTTTCAATTGGAACTTCAATTATATTTATTTTTTTGGAAACAACTGATAATAGCATATTCATTTCATATTCATATCTATTTCCTTCTATTTTTAATAAATATGGAATATAGCTAGTATTAATTGCTCTAAGGCCTGTTTGAGTATCTGATACGTTTTTACCTGTAAATAATCTAAATAAATATTTAGTTATTTTGTTGCCCATTCTTGATTTAAAAGGAACATCTTTACTAAATGTTCTTACACCTAATATTAATGAATCTTTATTTCTATTAAAAATATTAATTATTTTTTTGATATCATTCGTTTTATGTTGACCATCAGCATCAACAAAAATAATGCCATCATCTAAATTATTTTTATAAACATATTCCATTGCTGTTTTCATTGCTTTGCCTTTTCCATAATTAATATCATGTTTTAAAAGGATTACATTTTTTAATTTTTTAAATATTTCTTTTGATGTACTACCATCATCTACTACAATAATTTTATAGTTTTTTAATTCATCTACAACTTTTAATAAATGATAATCTGGATTATATGCAGGTATAATTATTGTCATAAATTTTCCTCATATTCTTGTTTTGTTATTGAGTGATAAAGTTCACCTATTCTCTTGCCTTCAAATATTACTCGAGAACGCAAAAGACAATCTACTTTCATTCCTGATTTTTCCATTACTTTATAACTTCCAATATTATTTTCATAATGTTTTGCGCATACTAGTTCTGCTTTTATATCTTCAAACAAAAATTTTATAACTCTTTTTAAAGCTTCAGTTCCAAAACCATGTCCCCAAGCACTTTTTTTGTAACAATACCCTATTTCATAGACTTTATTTATTTTATCTTGTTTTACAATATCAATTGTTCCTAAACATTCATTTGTTTTTTTTAATACAACCATCCATCTGTATGTATCTTCATTTTGGTATTCATTTATCCAAAAATTAACAAGGTTATATGTTACTTCAATATTTTCATGAACATTCCAAGGTAAATATTTACATACTTCTTTATCATTGCACCAGTTATTAAACATTTCTTCTGCATCAGATAATTCAATTTTTCTTAAAATTAATCGTTCTGTTTCTAATTCTTTCATATTTTCAAAAAGAAATAGTTTACTATTTCCTTAATCCTTTCTTAATATCTTTAACATTTTTTGTTAAATTAACAAATAACATAATCATTTCGTAAGCTATTCTAATAGATAAATTACCAAATATTAGAGTTGTTAAAAATGAGAAAAAGCTTACTCTTATTAGCATAATAGAAAATAGTGTTATAAATATCGTTAATACCAAATAAGATATTTTTAATGCTGGTACTAAAATATTTTTTTCGAATGACAAAAATTCAACTATTTTTTTAGCTTTTCCATTTAATTTTTTACGAAATTCTTTATCAGTAAAACAAAAATAAAGTGCGATTCCGCCAATTAACGCAACAAATACAGACATTATAATCCATACAAATGATGCTGTTATTGTTTTATCAGATGATATTAAGTCTATTGCATCGAAATATTCCATTTTATCTACTCCTTTCTATTAAATTATAACATATTTATAAATATTAGTCTTTATTTTTAGTAAATTTTACATTAATTATTTTGTAATATTAAAAAAATTATTAAACATAATATAATAACAATAAATACTATTTTTAAAATTATTTTTCTTTTTGTTTTTTCTTTTTCCAATTCATCTTTATTATTCATATATAAATTATAATAATAAGCATTTTTATAATTTTTTTGACAATTTCTTTTTAAATATTCTTCGTATATAGGTTCATTATCTTTTTCACAATCCTTATATTCCATTTTAATTAATTCTTGTTTTATATTATCAATAAAATTTAATTCCTGTTTTGAATATTCTTCTTTATTTTCATCTAATATTTTAAATGATTCAGGATAAAAATATAAACTTCTTAAAACTGTTTCAAAATCATGTTCATGAAATATTTTGTTTTTTACAGAATAATGATATGTTGGAGCAAAAAAAATTGCTGAAAATAATGTACTATAATTTTGATATAAAAATATATTATCATTTTTATAATATAATTTATTTTTATATTCAAATATATTAGTTTTATTTTTATATTTTATTTTTAAATATTTATTAATTATTTTATAATATATTTTTTTTAATGGATTTAATAATTCATATAAAATATCTTCAAATAATATTTTATTTTTTTCTTTTTTATTCATATTTACCTCGCAATTTAATGGCATCTTTAATATCAGTACTTGCACCTGTCACAATACCTATTTTTCCAGTTAATTCAATATTAAATTTATCAACATCATCTACTAAATAAGTATTTTTACATTTAGAAACTTCAATTAATTTTTTAGTATTTGAGCTTTTACTTGAACCAAGCACTAGTAAATTATCAACCATTTTTGATAATTCCATTACTTCTTCTTCTCTTTTTTTAGTAGCACTACAAATAGTATTATAAATTAATATATTTGGTTTTATATTTAATAAATAGTTCTTAATTTTTGTAAATTTTTCGATACTTATTGTTGTTTGGCATAATAGAGCAACTGGTTTTTCTTCTGGTATTACAATATTTTCTATATTTTCTGTAACAATACCATTACAAAAACTTATGGTACCAATTGATTCTGGATGATTAGCATTTCCACATAATATTATATAATATCCTTTATCATTTAATTCTTGAACAATTTTATGAATTTTTAAAACATTTGGGCAAGTTAAATCATGAATTATTAAATTTTTATTTTTTGCTTGTTCATATATTTCTTTACTTACACCATGAACTCTAAAAATTAAATGTGAATTATTTGGTACATCATTAATCGAATCAACAAATATGATACCTTCATTTTCTAGTTCTTTAACAACATTTTCATTATGTACAAGCATACCAAGAGCATATACTTTTTTATATTTTTTCAAAATTTCTATTGTTTTATTAACAGAATTTTCTACTCCTTTACAAAATCCAACATATTTTCCCATTATTATCATACATACTACCTCTAATTCCATTATACATTGTTTTGGATATAAAAAACAAGTATTTCTACTTGTCTCTTATTTGGGCTTTAAATTTTTCAGTTACTTTATCTATTATATTTCTAAATATAATATTTACTTCTTCATCATTTAAAGTTCTACTTTCATCTTTAAATGTTAAAGTATAGGCGATAGACTTTTCATTTATACTTATATTTTCGCCCATATAAACATCAAATACATCAATATTATTTAAAAGTCTTCCACCTGCTTTTTTAATACATTCTACAATATCTTTAGATAAAATATCTTTATTTACAACAAAAGCAACATCTTTTTTAATTTCAGGATATTTAGATGATTCTTTATATTTGATTGGTTTAACTGGTTTATTTAATTTTGTTAGAGATATTTCACATACATAAACATCATCTTTAGTAATTGTTGGATGAATTCTACCAATTATACCTACTTTTTCTCTATCAACAGAAATAGAAGCACTTATACCATTATGTAAATTATTAATTAATTCTTTATCAAATGAATATCTATTTTTAAATCCTAAATAATTTAATATATTTTCAATTATTCCTTTAATTAAATAGAAATCAATTTTTATTTTACTATTCATCCAATCATTGGATATATAATTTCCTTTCATTAAAATGCTTAATTTTACATCTTCTTTGTATTCTTTATCATAAGTTTTTGATATTTCATAAATCAAAATATCATTTACTTTTCTAGCTTTATTATATTCATAAATATTTAATAATGATGGTATTAAAGTTGTTCTAACAACACTTTTATCAATACTCATTGGATTAGGTAAAATAGCTTTTTCTTTATTTTCATAATTAAATAATTGAGCCATTTCTGGTGAAACTAAAGTATATGTTTTAACTTCATTTAAATTAAGACTTCGAAGATGCTTACTTAAATCTTTTCTTAATTTTAAATCACCTTTATATTCACCTTTTTTTAGGCCTAATGAAGGTAAGGTACCAACTAAATTATGATATCCATATAATCTACCAATTTCTTCAGCAATATCATTTACATTTGCTTCTATATCTAGTCTTCTATTTGGAATTGTAATTGTAAATGTATTATCATTTAATTTATAAGCAAAGCCTAATCTTGTAAATTCTTTTTCCATATTTTCTTTAGATATATCAATACCTAACATCTTATTAACATCACTTACATCAAATGTTACTATTTTTGGTGTTTTGTCAATATTATCATATTTTACTATACCTGATAATATTTTAGCATTTGCATATTGTTCTAATAAATGACATGCTCTTTCAATAGCATCTTTTGTATATTCGTAGTTTAAACCTTTACCATATCTAATAGATGCTTCACTTTTTAAGTTTAATTTATTTGATGTATATCTTATACTAACACCATCAAATATAGCACTTTCAATTAAAATATCTTTGGTATTTTCATCAACATCTGTATTTAATCCACCCATTACACCTGCTATGGCAACTGGTTTAATTCCATCTGTTATAACGATATCATTATGATCTAAAACTCTTTCTTTTTCATCTAATGTTATAATTTTTTCATTGTCATAAGCATCTCTTACTATTATATTATTACCTAATTTATTTTTATCAAAAAAATGTAATGGTTGTCCATATTCTAACATAACATAATTAGATATATCAACAACATTATTTATTGGTCTCATTCCTGCATCAATTAATCTTTTTTTGATAAAATCTGGTGATTCTTTTATTTCAACATCTTTTACCATGCGTGCTAAATAGTAAGGACATTTTTTAGTTTCAATTTTTAAACTAAAATACTTATTTATATCATCTTTTATTTCATTTATTGTTAAATCTGGTAATTTTACTTTTCTATTTAAAATTGCTCCTACTTCATAAGCAAAGCCTATATGATAAAAACAGTCATTATTTCTGTGTTTATGAATATCAAGTTCATATAGTGTTGTATCTAAATGTAAGTATTTAAATGGATCTATACCAACAGGTGCTTCTTTATCTAATTCGCAAATACCTTTATTATAATTTTCTTCTGTTTTTTCTTCTAAACCTAGTTCAAATAAAGCGCATAACATTCCATTAGATTCAACACCTCTAATAATTCCTTTTTTTATTTCAAAATTACCTGGTAAAATTGCTCCTTCAAGTGCGACTATTACTTTTAGTCCAACTCTGACATTTGATGCTCCACATACTATTTGTAAGATCTTACTTCCAATATTTACTTTACAGATATGTAAATGATCACTATCTGGATGATTTTCACATTCTATTACTTCACCTATTACTAGATTATTTATATGATTTGTTATTATTTTTTCGACATTAACACCTGCTTTAGTTATTTTTTCTGCAAGGTCTTTAGGATCAATATTTGCTATATCTACATAATCATTTAACCATTCTAAACTAATCATTTTTTACCTCCTACTAAAATTTTCTAATTCTCTTAGATCAGTATTATAAAATACTCTTATATCATTGATACCATATTTTAACATTGCTAATCGTTCTGCTCCAAAACCAAAAGCAAATCCAGTCCATTCTTTTGGATCATATCCACAATTTCTTAAAACATTTGGATGAACCATTCCAGCTCCGGATACTGTTATCCAGCCAGTATTTTTACATAACGAACATCCTTTACCATGACATGCAAAACAACTTATATCCATTTCAACTGATGGTTCAGTAAATTGATAGTAGCTTGGTCTAAATCTTGTTGTACAATCTTCACCAAACAATTTTTTTGCAATTACATCAAATGTACCTTTTAGGTCACATAAGCTAACATTTTTATCAACTAATAATCCTTCTATTTGCATAAATTGATGAGAATGTGTAGCATCATCATCATCTCTACGATATGTTTTTCCTGGACATATTACTCTAATTGGTGTTTTTCCTTTTCCTTCTAACATTACTCTTGCTTGAACAGGTGATGTTTGACTTCTTAATAGTATTTTTTCATCTTCTAAATAAAATGTATCTTGAGCATCTCTTGCTGGATGTCCTTTGGGAATATTTAATAATTCAAAATTATAATGATCTTCTTCTATTTCTGGACCATCTACAACATCATATCCCATTGATATCATTAATTCTTCTATTTCTTCAATCACTTTTTCTAATATATTAGGACTTCCAGTTTTAATTTTAGTTGCTGGTAATGTAACATCTATTGCTTCTTTTTCCAATTTTTCATTTAGTTCTTTTTCATTTAATTCTTTCATTTTTTCTTCATATATTGTATTAAAATTATTTCTTAATTCATTTACCTGCATTCCATATTCTTTTTTTTCTTCATTTGGTAATTCTTTCATTTTAGATAATAATTCTGTTATTATGCCTTTTTTACCTTGATATGCAACTTTTAATTCATTTAATTCTTTAATGTTGTTTATATTTTTTATTTCATCTAACATTTTAGAGTTTATTATTTTTAGTTCTTCTTTCATACTTCCTCCTCAAAATAAAAAAGAGCCACAAAATTATGGGACGAATAATTCCGCGGTACCACCCATATTCCTTTTAAGGCTCTTTATGATTAACGCTCATTTTAACGGTTAAAGCTCATATATTGAAATTCATTATTTTATCTTTCTCAATAGTTCTCAGTTATCTATTGTTCCTGTAAGAGTCTTAAAATAACTACTTTGATATAATCATTGCTTTCTTGACTATGATTTTATCACTTATATCTGATAAAGTCAAGGTTATATCATTTTATCAATATTTTTAGGTACTTCATCATTTACAACTGCTTTTATTATTTTATTTTCTCTTTCTTTACTTATTTCTCTTCCTGTCATACTTCCTAATGTTTGTATTATTTCTCTTAATGTATTTTCATTTTTTAAATCTGTTTCTTGTAATTTTTTAGCTAAATCTAATATTGTTCCTTTATCAACATTAGTTTTCCTTTCTACTCTTCTAAAAAAATTATCTGAAAAATTCATTAACATCCTCCTAGAACATTATATGAATTACTATTTTTTATGTACCAAAAAAGGATATTATATATCCTCTTCACCTTTATTTTTAAATTGTAATACTATTGGTGTACCACTAAAATCGAACGTTTCTCTTATTTTATTTTCTAAATATCTTGGATATGAGAAATGGATCAATCCTTTATTATTAACAGAAATATTAAATGTTGGTGGTGCGGATGATACTTGTTTTGTAAAGTAAATTTTAAGTCTTTTACCTTTATATGATGGTGGCAAATTTAATAGGTATGCATCCATTATACAATCGTTTATTGCTGATGTTTTTATTTCTTTATGTGTATTTTCATAACATTTTATTACTTCTGGCATTAGTGTACCAATTCTTTTTTTAGTTTTTGCTGATAAGAATACTATTGGTGCATAAGGCATAAATTGAAAATTATTGCGGATATTTTCTTTGAATTTTTTCATTTCTTCATCTTTATTTTCAACAATATCCCATTTATTTACAACTATTACTACAGGTTTACCAGATTCTAAAGCATAGCCTGCTATATGTTTATCGTGTTCAATTATTCCTTCTTTAGCATCTAATACAAGTACACAGACATCAGAACGATCTATTGCTTTTAAGGCTCTTAATAAACTATAGTGTTCAACATTTTCGTATATTTTTCCTCTTTTTCTCATTCCTGCTGTATCAATTACTGTAAAGTCTGCTCCATTATATTTAAATGGTGTATCAATTGCATCTCTTGTTGTTCCTGCTACTGGTGATACTACTACTCTTTCTTCGTTTAATAAGGCATTTGTCAAACTACTTTTACCAACGTTCGGTCTTCCAATTATTGAGAATTTGATTCCTTTTTCTTCTTCATAAGGTGTTTCATCAAAATTTTCAACTATTTTATCTAATAGTTCACTTATTCCATCTTTAGCTTCAGCACTTATATAAATATATTCATCAAATCCTAATTCATAAAAATCATATTTATGATTTTCTGATTCTTTACTGTCACATTTATTAACTGCGACAATAACTTTTTTGCCCGATTTTAAAAGCATATCTCTTACAGCATAATCATTTGCTGTTAGTGTTTCTTTAGCATCTACTACAAATACAATTATATTTGCTTCGTCGATCGCTAAATCTACTTGTCCTTTTATTTCGCGTCTAAAAGAATCTGTTCCAAGATCTATTCCACCTGTATCTATTAAGTGAAAACTATAGTTATTGTAATTAACAAGGCCATATATTCTATCTCGCGTAATACCTGGTATATCTTCAATTATTGCTTGTTTTCTTCCTACTAATCTATTAAATAGTGTTGATTTACCAACGTTTGGTCTTCCAACTAGGGCGACTACATTTTTTCTCATACTACAATACCTCCATTTATTTTGTTTTTTTCTTTTTTGATTTTTTTGATAATATTTCCATATATTATTTTAGAATATTCTAAAATACGTCCTATTTTTATAAAATCATTATCTTTTACTTGCATATAGTAATTATTTTTGTATTTATAGATATCATTTTTTATATCAAAATCAATATTTTCTTCTAGTTTTAATAGAAAACCTTTTTCTTTGGATACGGATATATTCATATCAAAGGATGTAAAATAGTTATCATTTTCTAGTGTTAGTTCTAATATTGTACCTAATATTTCATCTTCATAGATAACAATATTATCATATTTTTTTATGTCAAGACCTAATATTTTTGATTTTAATAATATAGTACTTATATCTTCTAAATTAATTTTTTTATTTATATAAATAATTAATTTTTCATCAAAATTTTCAATATGCATTTTATCACCTAAAATATATTATGTTTTAGGCAATTATTCGTTCTATTTTTTCGTAAACTTCATCTCTTCCTTGTTTTGTTACGTTGGAAAACATTAAAAAGTCATCTCCGACAACTAAATCTAAATTATTTAGTATTACACTTCTTTGTTTTTGTTGATGTGTTATTGATACTTTATCTACTTTAGTTGCGATTATTGTTACTGGTACTTTATAATATTTTAAAAATTTATACATTTGTAAGTCATCATTACTTGGTTTATTTCTAAAGTCTACTAACATAAATACGTGTTTTAAGTTTTTTCTGTTTATTAAATAATCTTCCATCATTAGACCAAATTTCTTTTGTTCTCTTTTTGATAGTGTTGCATATCCATATCCAGGTGCATCAACTAAATAAAATTCTTCATTTACTAAATAAAAATTTATTGTTTGGGTTTTACCTGGTGTTGATGATGTTCTAGCGTAGTTTTTTCTATTTATTAGTGTATTTATAAAACTACTTTTGCCAACATTTGATCTTCCTACTAATAGAAATTCTGGTAATTCGTCGCCTGGATATTGACTTCTTCTTACTGCACTTATTTTTAAATCAACATTTTTTACTTTCATAAGTCACCTCTTTGACTAGACTAATTATATCACATTTATATATTAAAAATCAATTAGCAATATAAAAGCAGAGATTATTACTCTGATATATAGTATTAATAATTATTTCCTCAACTATCACTTGTAAATGTTATTTTTATGTAATTGCTAGTAATAGTTATAGTTTCTGATGTTCTTGAATACTCACTATATCCACTATAACTTAATCCACCATATTTTTTATTATTGTTTATAGCTATTGTAGCCGTAAATGACGAATAAATATAACTTAATGTTACAAATAATAAACATAATATTGATAAAAACAAAACTTTCTTCTTCATATACTTCCTCCTAATAAATTGAATACACTAAAAATAGGAACAGAATCTATATAATCTGCTCCTATTAAATCATTATTAAAAATACTAATCTTTTTATTATTTAGTATGCATCTTTATTTATAGACTTATCAACAATATTCATATACACACACCTTACCATTCTTATACTTATGTCTTATCACAATCAACATTATTATGCAATTATAAATCAAAATTAATTAAAAAAAGTATAGTTTCCTATACCTTATATCCATACACCAAATGCTATTGCTATCATTGCAAATAATAAACCAATTACCCAAAATGATTTTACAATATCATTTTCTTGCCATCCTAATTTTTCAAAATGATGATGAAGTGGTGTCATCAAAAATACCTTTTTTCCAGTTAATCTAACAGATAGTATTTGAATAATACAAGACAAAGTTTCTATTACAAATACACCTGCTACTAAAATAAGAGTAAATTCACGACCAGTTAAAATAGCAACAGCACCAAGTGCTCCACCAATTGCAAGTGATCCAGTATCACCCATAAATATTTTAGCAGGATATGTATTAAACATTAAAAAGCCCATCAATGATCCTATTAAAATAAAACAAAATATAGCCATATCTTCATATCCAACAATCCATTTTGAATTCCATGCTATTAAAGCAAAACATAAAAATGAAATAATTGATAAACCACCTGCTAAACCATCTAAACCATCTGTTATATTTACAGCATTACTACTTGCTACCATAATAAACATTATAAATAAAATATAAAAAGCTCCAAAATTAATATCAATATTTAATCCAAAAGCATTTACCTCAAGTACTGGCGGATGTCCACTTTTCATATAAATTATATAAAAACCAAGCGCTATAAAAAGTTGCCCCAACAATTTTTGAATTTCTGTTAATCCCTTATTATTTTTTTTAACAACAATTAAATAATCATCAATAAATCCTAATATTCCATATGCTACAAAAACATACATTAAAATAAATAAATTTTCTGAAAATTCTATTTTTTTCATTATCAATAATATGATTACCGTTACTATTGTTGTTATTATAAATATTAATCCACCCATTGTTGGAATACCATTTTTTTTCTTATGCTTTTCTTGTAGATATATACTTACTGATTGACCAATATGAAATTTTCTTAAAATAGGTATTAATATTAATCCCAAAATGATCGCTAGTATAAATCCTATCATCATTGCCATTGTTGCCTTTGCAAGTATTAGCATTTTATCATCTCCTATTTAATTATATATTGTTTTAGTTGCCATTGCAAGAAAAAAATAGATATTATCTATTTATTCAAAAATTGTAAACAATTTATCTAAATCATCTATAACTATAAACTTACTTTGTTTAGGCTTTACAGAAAATTTAATACCAATTCCGCCTTCACTTTTCCATTCAACCAAATTACTTGTATAATCATCAACTAAAATAGCATCTTTTGTATGAACCATTTTTGTTTTCGATATTTCTTTAGGAACAGGTATAACTGTAATATCATTATAAAATTTTCGAATGAATTTTACCTTTTCAATAGCTTCATTTAATGAATTAACATGCGTTAAAATTGCAACATTAAATTTATTTGAATCATTTAACTTCTTCACTTTATTAATAGCACCATTTATTTCATCAGTTTCATTCAATAATTTGTTCCATTCAAGGTTTTTAAAGAAATTACTGACATCTTCTATATTAGTTCTATTAATATTTTCATCATCCATCATTTGATACGCTTTATTAATTGTATCCATTATTACGCCATCAAAATCAATATATAAATTTTTCATGAGTTCACCTTCTTTTTTATGTATTATATCATAATTATATTTAAAGTAAATAAAAATATTAACAAAAAAGATGTTTTAAAACACCTTATTTTGATAATGCTTCAACTAGTTCAGCTTTTTTCATTGAAGTATAACCCTCAACATTAGCAGCTTTTGCTAATTCTTTTAATTCAGCAACTGTTAATTTAGATAAATCTTTAGATTCTTCTTTAACAACTTTTTTAGTTTCTTTTACTTCAATAGTTTTACCTTCTAAACCTGCTTTAGCAATATTAACTAAATTAGTAAATGCTTTAGGATCTGCTATAGCAACTTCAGATAACATTTTTCTGTTAACTTCTACTCCTGCTTTTGCTAATCCATTTATGAATTTAGAATAACTGATATCATTTTGACGACATGCAGCGTTAATTCTTGTAATCCATAATTTTCTAAAATCTCTTTTCTTTTGTCTTCTATCTCTGTAAGCATAACTTAATGAATGCATTACTTGTTCTTTAGCTGTTCTGTATAAACGATGTTTAGAACCAAAATATCCTTTTGCTTCGTTTAAAACTTTTTTACGACGAGCAGCATGAATTGTTCCACCTTTAACTCTTGGCATATTTCTTCCTCCTTATTTTACTATTAAACTCTTTATTCTTTTTAAATCTGTTTTGTCTAAAGCAGATCCATTAGCACAAGCTCTACTGAAACTTGCTGGTTTTTTACCTGTATTATGTCTGCTTCCTGGTTTTCCAATTTTTATGGAACCACTTTGTCTAATATTTAGAACTTTCTTTGTTCCTTTGTGTGTTTTTAACTTTGGCATAAAATCCTCCTATTTTTCTTTTTTGGGTGCTAGAATCATAGTCATTGTACGAGCTTCTAAAATTGGTTTTTGTTCAACTTGTGAACAACTTTCTAAAGCTTCTGCAAATCTTAATAAAACTTTTAGACCTAAATCAGTATGTGCCATTTCTCTTCCGCGAAAACGAATTGATGCTTTTACTTTATGACCTTTTTCTAGATACTTTGACGCTTGTTTTACTTTTGTATCAAAATCATGAACATCAATTGTAACAGATAAACGATACTCTTTTAATTCAAGATTAGTTTCTCTTTGCTTTTTTAGATTTTCCTTATTTTTTTTCTTGTTTTCATACTTATATTTATTATAATCCATTATTTTACATACTGGTGGATTACTATTAGGATTGATTAAAACTAAATCAAATCCTGCATACGACGCTAATGTTAATGCATCTTTAAGTATTTTAGTTCCTAATTGTTCACCTTTTGGTCCAATAACCATTACTTCTTTTGCTCTTATTTGTTCATTAATAAACAAATTCTTTTCTTTATTTGCGATACCCCGACACCTCCAACATAAAAAAAGTGGGTTTAAATATCCACTTTAAAAAGACTTAACAAAGCTTTTTACCTATTACTACTATAATCAGGTGAGAAATGGATATTTCTTCTTTCTTTTTTTAAATTTCTATCTTATTATACTTATTTAATATATGTTTGTCAACTTATTTTATTCTATTTTTCATCAATTACGACAATTTTCTTATCTTCACCATTTTTGATTTTAATTTTTTCATAAGAAAAATTAGTCCATACATCTATAAAACAATCTACCAAGAAGAATATTCCTAATATTCTTATTAATAATTTTGCGGCATCAAACGGATTCATAATTACTATAATACCAAATACTATAAATAGTATTGCAACTATTAAATCTACCCACCATTCATCATATTTCATTTTCTTTAAATCAATTGCATGTTTTAATTTTTCAAATGCATCCATTAATATTATCATTCCAGCTACAAATGGTATAATTGATACTAATACTTCTGGATTACATATTAGAAATACACCACATATTATTGGTACTATACCAACTGTTAAACTATATTTTGAGTATGTTGTTACTTTATTATTAGATAAATATCTAACTATATAATCTATACCAAAAAGCATTAATAAACCACCAATTATATAATTAATTATATCATTTATAGTTTCTGGAAATATTACCATTAATAGTCCCAATACAAAATATACAATTGGCAAAAAATAATTAAAGCCTTTTACTTTTTCAATAATTTTCATAAACATCTTCCTTAACTAAAATAATTATATATCAAAAAAATTAAAAAGTCTAGCATTATGCTAAACTTCATCAATTCGATTAAATAATAATTGTAAATTATTTATTTTTATATTGCCTTTTATATTTTCTTCATCCCATTTAAAATCATTTAAATTTAACATTAATTTTATTTTTTTACTAGTTTCTGGTAAAAATGGATTAATTAAATTAGCAATATTACTAATCATGTAAATACATGTATATGTAATATCATTAAATTTATTTATGTCTTCTTTAACTGCTACCCATGGTGTATTTTCATCATAATATTTATTTCCTAAATTAATATAATCAAATACTTCTTCTAAAGCACTTTTTAATTCAGCTTGTTCAATTAATAAACCTATTTTTTGATATTTTTCTTTTGTTATTTCTCTTATTTTTGGATCAATATTACCTTCTGTTATATTGCCATCAAATTTTTTAGATATAAATGATAAATTTCTATTAACAAAATTACCTAAAACACCAACTAAAAATTTATTATGTGCTTGAATTAAATCACTTTTTGTGAAATTAACATCTTTTTTTTCAGGACCATTTGCAATCATATAATATCTTATTGTTTCTGCACCATACATGTCAACTAAATCATTAACAGTTAATAAATTACCCTTTGATTTACTCATTTTTTCATCATTCATATTTATATATTCGCCAGATACAATATATTCTGGTAAATTATAATTATTTTTCATTGCCATAATTAAAGCAGGATAAATTACAGTATGGAATGGTATATTATCTTTGCCATGAGCATAATAAGATTTTAAATTAGGATCTTTTATAAATTCTTCAAAATTCATATTTTTTTCTTCTAATACTTTTTTACATGTTGATAAATAACCCATAACAGCCTCTATCCAAACATATATTCTTTTATCTTCATAACCAGAAATTGGTACTTCTATTCCCCAAGATAATTCACGTGTTGCAGCCCTATCAATTAAACCCATTGATAAAAACTTTTTAGTTTCACCATATGCATTTTTGCGCCATTTATCTTTATGATTTTCAACATATTTATTAATTTCATCTTGAAAAGCTGATAATTTAAAATATAAGTGTTTATTAGGTTTAGTAATAGTATTTTCCAAACAATTTTTACATTTTTTATTTAATACTTCTTTAGCTTCCAAAGTTGTTAAACAGTCATCACACTGCTCACCTGTTGCATGACCTCCACATTTTGGACATGTTCCTATTATATCTCTATCAGATAAAAATATATTGCATTTAGGACAAAAGTCTTCATTTTCTTCTTTTTCATAAATATAACCATTATCATAAATAAGTTTAAATAATTTTTTTACTTCATCTTCATGATATTTTTCAAAAGTACATCCATAATAATCATAAGAAAATTCAGCTTTTAAAAATGATTTTTTAAATTCTTCATGATAGAAAGATGCTATTTGTTCAGGAGTTTTATTTTCTTTCTTTGCTCGTTGAGTTATTGGAGTTCCATGGGAATCGGTACCTGATACATATACTACATTATCACCATTTCCTCTGTAATATCGTGCAATTACATCTCCTGGAAGTAGTGCTGATAAATGACCAATATGTAATAAATAATTAGCGTAAGGCCATGCTCCTCCTATTAAAATGTTTCTTTTCATTTTATCATCCCTTTTCTTTATTTTTTTCAAACACGTAGATACTATACCATAAAATTGTGTTTTTTTAAAGTATTTATTTAAAAAAAACTATATATCTGCTATAATATTTAAGGAGGAATGTTTATGTACATATTATTAATACCATATTTTTTATATACATATTTAAAAATTATTCATGGTATGCAAATGCTTCAACAAAATTTTTACAATGAGGGAAATAGATATCTTAATTGGATTATCAAAAATAAATATAAAACTATTATAACACCTGATCTATTTGGTTTATTTTTAATTATTTTACCTTTATTTAATAATAATTTATTAATTTTTATAATATTATTTATATTTTATTTAATTTTATTTTTTTATAGATATAATTTAAAAAGAAATGATCAAGTTAAATTACCACTTGTTTATACTTTCAGAATTAAAAGACTAATTTTTACAACAATATTATTAAATATTTTAATGTTATATTTAAATTATAAAATAAATAATTATTATATTTTAATTAGTTCTTTATCTATTTTAGCTATTTTAGCTTATTATCAAGTATATATAGCTTTTTTGATTAATTTACCTATTGAAAAAATAATATATAATCATTATAAAAAGAAAGCAAGAAAAAAACTAAAAGAGTTAAATACTATTAATATTGGTATTACTGGTTCATATGGTAAAACAAGTAGTAAAAATATTTTACATGATATTTTAAGTGTTAAATATAGAACTTATGCTTCACCAGGTAATTTAAATACACCACTTGGTTTAATGAAAACTATAAATAATTATTTAGATAAATTCGAGGAAATATTTATTGCTGAAATGTCAGTTGCCGATAAAAAATCAAATGATGTAAAGAGATCTTGTGATATTGTAAAGCCTAAATATGGAATAATTACAAATATTGGAATCGCTCATCTTGAAAATTTTAAAACAATTGAAAATATTCAAAAAGCTAAATTTGAACTTATTGAAAATTTACCAGAAAATGGGATCGGAGTATTAAATGCTGATGATCCTAAACAAGTTGAATATAAAATTAAGAATAAGTGCAAAATTATTTGGATTGGAATTGATAATAAAGCCGATATATATGCAACAAATATAAAATATACTTATGAAGGTACTACATTTGATTGTATATTCAAAAAAGATAATAAAAAAATATCCTTAAAAACATGTCTTTTTGAAAAACCAAATATATATAATATACTAGCAGCTTTAGCTATAGCTTATGAACTTGGATTAAGTTATGATGAAATGATTAAAGGTGTTTCTAATATAAAACCAATTGAACATAGATTACAAGTTAAAAAATTACAAAATTATACAATTATTGATGATGCTTATAATTCAAATCCTGTTGGATCTAAAATGGCAGTTGATGTTTTAGATTTAATGCCTGGAAGAAAAATAATTGTAACACCTGGTATGATTGAATTAAAGGATAAAGAATATGACGCTAATTACGAGTTTGGAAGACAAATTAGTAAAGTTGCTGATTATACAATATTGATTGGAAAAAAGCAAACAAAACCTATATATAATGGTTTATTAAGTAATAATTATGATAAAAATAAAATATTTGTTTTAAATGATGTTAAAGATGCTTTTACTTTAATTGAAAAATTAAGAGATAATAAAACTTATGTTTTGCTTGAAAATGATTTACCTGATTTGTTTAATGAAAAAAAAATGTCTAAATGACATTTTTTTCATTACATTTTTCAAGATATTTTAGTACTTTTTTACATGATTCAACATCATTTGGTCGTGCTACATTTTTGCCTTTTGTTAATTGATATTTTTCCAATCCTTTTCCAAGTACAAATACTAAATCTCCTTTTTTAGCGTTCATTAAAGCTTTTTTTATAGCTTCATCACGATCAATAATTAATTCATAATTATCTTTTTTTGTTTCACTTACCATTAAATTAAGAAGATAGTTTGGATCAGAATCTCTTGCATCATCGATTGTAAAATAGCAATAATCAACTGTTTCTGTACAATAATTGGCCATTTCAATCATTCTTCTTTCATCACGACCTCCTGGTGCTCCAGTTACAACAATACATCTTCCACTAAAAGTATTTTTCATATAATTATATAAATTTTTAAAAGCATTGGCTGTATGTGCATAATCTATCATAATATTAAAGCCAAAGTTTGTTTTTATTAATAGTTGTCTAGCATCAATTGGTTTTAATAAAGCTATATTTTTAATAATACTTTTGGTATCATATCCTAAATGTTTCAAACATAAAATCGCACTCATTAGATTATAAACATTAAATTCTCCTGATATATGTGATATAACATGGTGATGTCCATAAATACCATCTATATCAAATTCTAAACGATTATATCTTACTAAAATATGACTTGCATATATATCAGCATTACTATCTTTTAATGAATATGTTAAACATTTACCATTACATTTTGTTATAAAATATTCTTTATAGCTATCATCATAATTTACTATTCCTAGACCATCTGGTTTTAATTGTTCAAAACTTTTTGCCTTTGCTAATGCATAATTTTCCATTGTTTTATGAGTGTCTAAATGATCTCTTGATAGATTTGTAAAAATAGAAACATCAAAATTTATTTTGTCTAATTTTTTAGTTGCTAATCGTTCTGAAGATGATTCCATTACAACATACTCACATCCTAAATTAACAAATTCATTCAAAGCACTAAATAATACATCTGGTAATGGTGTAGTATGAGGATTATCCATTTTAAATTTTTTATATTTTATACCATTTGTTCCTATATATCCTATTTTTGTATAATTATTTAATAATTGATAAATTATTTCTGCAACTGTTGTTTTTCCATCTGTACCAGTTACTGATATTATTTTTATTTTATCTAATGGTTTATTATAAAAAATATTTAATGCATTATTATATGTCATTTGAACATCATTTACTTTAATTACTGGAATACTTGCTTCTATATCTTCTTCTGTTACAATTGCAACAGCTCCATTTTTTATAGCTGATTCTATATATTTGTTTCCATCATTTGTTAAACCTTTGATTGCAAAAAATAATCCTTTTTCTTTTATATTTCTTGAATCATCGTTTAAATTATCAATTTCTAGATCTATATTTTCTTTTAAGTCAATTAATTCATTTAATTTTTTCATTTTTCCTCCCAAAATAGATGTTATACTAGATAATTTCTAGTTTATGGTAAAACTTACCATTCCATATACATTTTACACCATGATATATAATAAATGCAAATATTTTTATAAAATTAAGTTATTATTTTTCTACTTTGATTTGAATACCATCTATTTCTTTTCCATATATTCCTGCATAATCATAACTATTAGGATTTTCATTATTGTTTTGTTTTATCCATGACAACCATTTATTTTCTTTTAACAAGTGTACCCTATAATATAATTTAATATCATCTTCTTCATTTGGCAAATTATTTTCTAAATAATTTTCAGGATCTATAACATAGTTATCTGGTTTTCTTACTTCAAAATGAAGATGTGTTCCATAAGCGTTTCCTGAATTACCCATAATTCCTATTATATCGCCTTGTTTTACTTTATCGCCTACTTTTAATTTTAAGCCTTTTTGTAAATGAGCATACAAAGTATAATAACCACCTTTATGTTTTAATTGGATATAGTTTCCATATCTATTTGCTCCTTTAGTATTTGTATCATTATTTCTTCCATCTACAATTTTATATACTGTACCATCAGTATGTGCTTTTATGTAAGAATTACCTCCTACTGTTCCTATGATATCTATTCCTGTATGATTTTTACCATATTTTTGAGTTATAGATATATTTTTGTCTTTTATTAATCTAGACATTTTATCACCTCATTATAAAATATGTTCTTATAAAAATATCATATATTTAATATAACTAAAAAAGATTCAAAAAATGAATCTTTGATTTCTTATGGTGGAGATGAGGATATTGAAATCCTGTCCAAAAATAATCATCTATCAGTTTCTACAAGTTTATCTAGTTAATAAATGTCCTAAAGAAAGTTGATAACTAGCAATCCCTAATTTAGTAGCCTTTATTATTCATTAATTTATCTAGGCAAATAAACTAATATATCCCATTAAATGAGCCCCAAATAATTTCATGGGAGAAAATTAAGTGAAGCGCCTTCTTATATTAAGCGAAAGCTAATTGATTTCTGTTTCCAGTTATTTTATTTTTGTTCGTAACGTGTTCCTACGACTTGCGGCCAATACTCTCATATTTCTGTCGAAACCTGGCATCCCCAATAGTTAATAGGTTATCCCTATAAAAAATATTATACCATAATTTATTATTATTGCAAGGTATTTTGTATGATTGAAGGAATTAAATTTTCATATATTTTTTATTCATCTAAATTTATAATGTGAATAAAACTATCTTTTATAATTTCTTATATCAATAATTCCACATTTTTTTAATTCTATATTAAATATCTTAATATATATTACATCTAGCCCAAAAAAGTAAACTATTTTAATGTTTACTTTTCATTTTTTATACTTTATATTGCTTTTTTAATTCTCTTTCAATATCTCTTTTTTTAGAACTTTCCCTTTTATCATATATTTTTTTTCCTCTACATAATCCAAGTTCTATTTTAGCTCGGCCATTTACAAAATACAATTTTAATGGTACTAATGTAAATCCATCTAGTTCTAATTTATTTTTTAATTTTAAGATTTGATTTTTGTGCAGCAAAAGTTTTCTTGTTCTTGTTTCATCATGATTAAATACACCACCATTTTCATAAGTACTAATATGCATATTTAATATATATACTTCATTATTTTTTATAATTCCATAACTATCTTTAATATTTGCTTTTCCTGCTCTTATTGACTTAATTTCAGTTCCCTTTAATACTATTCCACATTCAATGGTATCTATTATTTCATAATTAAATCTAGCTTTTCTGTTTAGTATTTCCATTTTCTTCCTCCTTGTAAATTAAGAAGTCAATAGTTTTAGATGCTTTCGAAGCCGATTTTACAATAATCTTTATATTATCACCAATTCGATATTGTTTATGATGTTTTCTACCTATTAATCTATAATTTTCTTCATCATAAATATAAAAATCATCATCTAAATCTTCTATTCTTATTAAACCTTCAACTAAATTATCAAGTTCAACGAATAAACCAAAATTCATAACACCGCTTATTCTTCCAACATATACTTCACCTATATGATCTTCCATGTATTCAGCCATTTTCATGTCATCTACTTCTCTTTCACACTCAATAGCATCAACTTCTTTTTCGCTTGTATGTTCTGCTATAACTGGCATTTTTATATTCATAGCATCAACAGTATAATTATCTATATGACCTTCAAAAATATAAGTTCTAAGTAATCTATGAACAGTTGTATCAGGATATCTTCTTATTGGTGATGTAAAATGTGTATAGCATTCACTTCCTAATCCAAAATGACCAATATTTGTATCACTATAAACGGCTTTTTGCATACTTCTTAATAATAATTCCGAAAATATTGGGAATTCTGGTTTATCTTTTAATTGATTCAATAAATTTTGTACTGATTGAGGACTTGATTTTTTTAGTTTACCTGTTGGTTTATATCCCAAAATGCTTACAAAATTTAAAAAATTATTTAATTTTTCTTGACTTGGTTCACCATGAACACGATATATAAAAGGTAATTCCATATTATTTATATATGTTGCAACAGTTTCATTAGCAACAATCATAAAATCTTCAATTAATTTTTCCCCTGTTCCTTGTACTCTTTTTGATAATTCAATTGGTTTCCCTTTTTCATCAACTATTATTTTTACCTCTGGTATTTCAAAATCAATATATCCTCTTCTTTTTTTATTTTCTCTTAAAATATCAGATAATTTTTTCATATTTCTTAATGTATTTGCAAATGGTTCATATAACTCATCAACTATATTTTTTTCAAGAATATCGTTTACTTTTTTATATGTCATTCTTAATTTTGATTTAATTACGCTTGGAAAAACATTATAATTAACAACATCACCTTTTTCGTTTATTTCCATTATACAAGATAGTGCAAATCTATCAACGCCTCCATTTAATGAACATATTCCATTTGATAATTTATGTGGTAACATTGGTAAAACACGATCAACTAAATATACACTTGTTCCTCTATTATATGCTTCTTTATCTATTGCTGTATTTTCTTTGACATAATAACTAACATCAGCAATATGAACCCCTAATTCATAATTTCCATTTTCAAGCATTTTTAGACTTACAGCATCATCTAGATCTTTAGCATCATCACCATCGATCGTAAATAATTCTATACTTCTTAAGTCAACACGATTTTTTATATCATTTTCATCTATTTCATTTGGTATATCATCTAATTCTTTCATTACTTCTTCTGGAAATTGATCAGAAAAATCATATTTGGCAATTATAGATAATATATCAACTCCCGGATCATTTTTATGACCAATTATTTTTACAACTTCACCTTCATAAGTATTTGCTTTTAATTTTTTGCCTAATTTAATTAATACTTTATGTCCATCCATAGCATTCATTGATTTTGATGGTTCAATTATAACATCAATACTTATTTTATTATCATCAAAAATAATATGACCTTTTTTATCTTTATAGTAATATTCACCAACAAATAATTTATTTTCACGATTGACAATACTTAATATTCTGCCTTCTGGTTTCATACCTTTTTTAAATATTTCAAGTACAACTGTATCACCATCAATCGCACCATTTACGTTATTTTTAGCAATAAAAGTATCTTCTTCTCCTTGAATAATTACAAAACCAAATCCTTTTCTATTACCTACAAATTTTCCTGTTTTTAAATGACTATTAATTAATAACATATATTTTTTAGCTTTTGACTGATAAATTGTTGCTTTTTGTTGCATATTATTTAAACATTTAACTACTTCTTCTAAATCATTTGTTTCTTTTAAATTTAAATAATTAATTATTTCTTCAAAACTAAATCCTCTATTTTCTGTTTTTAAAAGTTCTACTATTTTATCTTCCATTTTTATCCTCTATTTCTTTTATTTCAACTTTATTAATTGAATCAAATTTTTTACATATTTTTTCACTTGTTGTGTGCAAATCTTTAACATCATTATTAATTGTTTCAATATGGGTTGATAATTTATCCCATCTTTCTTTATATCTCCTAAATTCAACATCTAATAGTTTTAATTGATCATGTATTATACTTGCATATTTATCTCTTTCAACATTTTTAACAATTATTTGGATTGTAGTTAACGTACTTATTAGTGTTGTTGGTGAAACTAACCAAACTTTTTTCTTATAGGCATAATCAATTAATTCTTGATGATAAGCTTGTACTTCGGCAAAAACGGCTTCTGCTGGTAAGAACATAAATGCTTGATCACTTGTTATATTAGGAATGATATATTTTTTAGAGATATCATCAATATGTTTTTTAAAATCTTGAATGAATGCTTTTTCGGCTAAATCTCTAGCATTTTGGCTTAAATTTTTATCAACCATTCTTTGATAATTTTCAAGGGGAAATTTTGAATCAATTGCGACTAAACCTAATGGATCGGGTGCGAATAAAACACAGTCAGCTATTTCGCCGGTTGCAAATTTATATTGCATTTGATATAGTTTTGTATCATTGCCAAATACACTATTCATAATATGTTTTAAATTAACTTCACCAAATGTACCTCTAGCTTTTTTATCTGTTAAAATTCCTTGTAATGATATTATATCTGTTGATAATGTATCTATTTTTTTCTGGGCTTCATCTATTTTTGCTAATTTTTCTAATACACTTGTAAATGTTTTATTTGTTTTTTCAAAATTTTCATCTAATCTACTATTTACTTTATTATCTATTGTTACCATTTTATTTTCTATTCTATCACTTAATTTATTAAAATCATCAGTTAGATCTTTTGTTAGAGAAGATCTAAAATCACTTAATTCTTGAATTGTATTTTTTTCTAGATTGCTTATTTTATCTGTTATATTTCTTTCATTTATGTTTTTTGTTAATGTTATAACTGTTAATATCAAGTTTATAACTATTAATAATATTATTACATATTCCATTTTATCACCGTTATAAGTATATCATTATTTCTATAAAAAAGAAATATCATTAACTAAAAAAGAATAAGTTTTATCTCATTCCTTTTAGTTTATTATATCCTTCATTTAGACTTAAAACATCATAATTTTTTTTTAAAGTTTGCACTAATTTTAAACTTGATTTTCCTTCATCACAATAAAAGACATATGTTAAATTTTTACTTAAATATTTGTTTGGAAAAGCAAGAATATCTTCTATTTCCACATTAACTGCACCCTTTAGATGCCCCTTCATATAACTTTCTTTATCTCTTATATCAATTAGTTTATAATTTGTATATTTTTTTAATTCTTCGATACTAATTGAATTCATATAATCACCAATATATTATATGTTATTTATTCTCCATCGCTCCAAAAATCATCAAAGAACTCATCATCTGTAACTTCATCTCTTGTCTTTTTAGGTTCTTCAGAAATATTAGTTTCCTCTGGTATTTCCTCTGGCATACTAATTTCTTTTACTTCATTGTTATCATCATAAGACCAATCTTTTTCTTTTTCTAGTGTTTCTTCAGCTTCTAATTCAGCTATTTTAGCATCGATTCTTTTAACTACTTCATCTAAATCAATACCAGCACCTTGATTATTAGTAAATGAATTATTATTTCCAAAGTTTTCACCAAATGGATTATTACCACCAAATGGATTAGCACCACCGAATGGAAATGCAGGTTGTTGATTCATATTTCCTACCATGTTTTGAAATTTTTCAGCTTTAATTTTATCAACAAATTCTTTTATATCAAACATAGGAATACTTAATTTTTCACGAGTTGGGTATGTTGCTTTATCATATTTTTTACCCCAATCTATTTTCCAGTTCATGACTAATTTAGTTTTAAATGGCCACTGCCTTGTTCTTAAAATAATAGTTTCGCCTTGTTTTAATCTTTGTAAATCACTTACAGTAATTAATGGTGTTGATGCTGTTTTATCTTTTTCTTTTGATTTCTTTTCACCACATAATTTACTTATTTCTTCTAGGGCTGCAACTTCAGTACTTATTAAATAAATAATATTACCACAGTTACCTTTTATTGTATCAGCTTGTTCTTTACCATATATTTGATTTAATTGAGCAAAGTTTTGGATAATAAAGTTAAATCTTATTAAACGACTTCTAGCTGCTGTTACCATTGTTGTAACATCTTTTAATGGAGGCATATTAGCGAATTCATCCAATATAAAATTTGTTCTATATGGTAATTTCCCACCACATTCTTGAGCTACATCAATTAATGTTTCATAACATTGTTTTATAAATATTGTAACTAATGAATGATATGTTTTCTTTTCATCTTGTATAACTATAAATACTGCTGTTTTTTGTCTTCCAATATCTTTCATATCAAAGTCATTATGAGCAAGCATTTCTGATAATACTTCTCTTGATGTAAATAATTTTACTTTTTGTTTAAATACAGCAAGAATACCACCTTTTGTTTCTGATGGTGCCATTAAAACACTACTTGCATTTACATAAGCACTACTAGCTGCATCTTTTGTTGAAAAATATTCTTTAATGTATGTTGAAGCTCCACATCTTTCTTCACCTATTGTACTCATTAAGTTAATACTGTTTAAATTTATTTCATCTGGTGATGCATCATCAAATAAACCTAGTGCTAAACCAGAAAAATAATCAGCTGATGATTTTTCCCAAAATGGATCTTGATTTTGAGCTTTTTCATCATACAAAATATTAGCTGCTAAATCGTCTAATAATTCAATTGCTTTATCTTTGTTTCCTTCTTTGTATAATGAATAAGGCAAATTTAATGGATTCCATGAATTACCTTTTTGCGGTTCACGGAAATTTAATAAAACAATATTATAACCTTTTTCTTTTAGCATTTCTGCTGTTTCTTCATATATTTCACCTTTAGGATCGGTTATAATCATTGATTCGCCTTTTCGAGCAAGTATTTTAACTGCTGGTAAAACCATATATTGTGTTTTACCACTACCTGTAGAACCAATTATTAATGAATGGGATTCACCATCATCAACATATATTTCTTTGCCATTGTTTATTAAAGGCAAACCACCATATTTCATTTTTTCATCAGTTACTTTAACCATTTTTAATTGTTCTTTAATTTCTTTTTCTTTTGCCCAATGAGAATAGCCATCGCTTTCCTTTTTCTTAACAGCAAATCCTATTCCTTTTTCTTTATCAAAAATTAATGAACTTACACTTGTTAATATCCATATCATTAATACTATAAAAAGTAAAATACTTCCTATTAATCTAACTGGCATATAAATATGGTATGGAAATAGCCATATATATGGTTCAACTATTCCATAACTAGCCCAGTTTGCTAAATTTTCAACAATTAATGTTGATAAATAAAATAAGGCAATTGATATAACAATAAATTTTATCCAATCTTTTTTTTCAGCTTTTATTTTCATAATGTCCTCCGCTTTTTAATCTAAATATAGTATAGCATTTTTTTGTAAAAAAAAAAAGAAGATTATAAATATTCTCTTATTTTTTTGAATTCTTTATTATCTTCTAAATCTGTTTCTCTTAATTTTTCTAGTAGTGTTTTTTGTTCTCTTGTTATTTTTGTTGGTGGTAAAATATTTAAGACAACATACATATCTCCTTTTTTACCTGTATTAACATTAGTTATACCTTTTCCTTTTATTCTTAATTTATCACCTGTTTTAGAATTTTCGGGAATAGTTAATTTAATTGTTCCTTCAAGTGTTGGAATATCCTTTTTGCACCCAAGTACACAATCTACAATAGTAATTGGTAAAAATAAATATATATCATCTTCTTCTCTTTCGAAAATTGGATGTTCTTCAACAGTGAATTCAATATATAAATCTCCATTTGGGCCACCATTATAACCCGCTCCACCTTTTCCAGCTATTCTTAATTGATTACCATTATCAACACCTGCCGGAACTTTTACTTCTATTTCTTTTGTTTTGTTTATTTTACCTGTTCCACGACATGTTGTACAATTTTTTTCGTAAGTTGTTCCTTTCCCGTGGCAATTATCACATGTTGTTCTTGTCATAAATGATCCAAATAATGATCTTTGTTCACTTGTAACAGTTCCACTTCCATGACATACTGAACATGTTTTTTCTCCTAATCCGCCTTTACCATTGCAGTCTGGACATAATTCAGTTGTTGCAACTTTAATTGTTTTTTTACAGCCGTTAATTGCTTCTAAAAATGTTAAGTTAACTCTTACTAAATTGTCTTCGCCTTTACGACTTCCTCTTGATGTATTAGTTCTTCCACCAAAATTAAATCCGCCAAAAGAACTTCCAAAAAGGTCAGAGAAAATATCAGAAAAATCAAAGCCAGAAAAATCATAACCTCCTGTTGAACCGTTATTGTCAAATGCTGCATGACCGTATTGATCATATTGTTTTCTTTTGTTTGGATCGGATAAAACGGCATATGCTTCTTGGGCTTCTTTAAATTTTTCTGCTGCATCTGGTGCTTTATTTATATCTGGATGATATTGTTTTGCCATTTTTCTAAAGGCACTTTTTATTTCTGCATCAGTTGCTGTTTTAGATATGCCTAAGACTTCATAATAATCTTTTTTCATAAACATACTCCTTATCAATTAATTCATTAAATGATTCTAAAGCTTCATATACTATATTATCATTTAAGACATCTATATCACATTTTTTTAATAATTCTAGTGGATAATCTTTTCCACCACTTTTTAAAAGGTTAATATACTTGTTTTTAAATTCTGTATCATTAGATCTTATTCTTTTTACTATATAACTTGCAATTGATAATCCTGTTGCATATTTATATACATAAAATGAATCATAGAAATGTGGAATTCTTGCCCATTCATATTTAATTTCTTCATCAATTTTGATGTTTTTAGCAAAGTAAGTTTTTATTTTATCATAGTAAATATCTGATAATGTTTCACTTGTTAAAACTAATCCTTGCATATTTTTTTCATGAATTTCTTTTTCAAATTCAGCAAACATTGTTTGACGATATATAGTGGCTCTATAAAGTTCAAGCATATTACTAATTATGTATTTTTTTTCATTAATATCATCTGTATTATCTAATATATAATATGCAAGTAATAGTTCATTTACTGTGGACGCTATTTCTGCTAAAAATATTGGATAACCTGATTCATGGTATGTATTATTATGGTTTGATAGATAAGAATGAACTGAATGACCTAATTCATGAGCAAGTGTAGAAACACTGTTATAGTCATAATTATAATTTGTTAATATATATGGATCTGTTGTGTATGCTCCCCATGAATATGCTCCTGATTTTTTCCCTTTGTTTTCAAATACGTCAATCCAATTTTCAGAAAAGGCTTTATCTATGATACTTATATATTCATCACCAAATACACTTAATGCCTTTTTTATTATTTTTTTTGCTTCTTCATATTCATATTTTTTATCTGATTTTTCCGATAATTCAGCATATACATCATATATATGTAATTCATTAACATTTAATACTTGTTTTTTTAGTTTATAATATTTAAATAAAAATGGTAATCCTTTATGAACATCTTTAATTAATTTATCATATAATTCAACATCTATATCATCATTATAAAGTGACATTTCTAAAGAGGAATTATATTTTCTTAATTTAGCTGTTTCATTATTTAATTCAACTGTTCCTCCTAGTAAACTTGCATAAGTATTTACAAGTGATTTATATGTTTTAAACATTTCTTTAAAAGCACTTCTTCTTACCTTACGATTTTTAGATTTTATATAGATTGAATAATTAGAATCTGTTAATTCTTGTTTTTTCCCATTTTCATCTATTATTTTGCCAAATTTCATATCCGCATTTCTTAAATAATAAGCTGTTTGTTCACTTAAATTTAATACTTTTGATAATGATGCAAGTATATGTTCTTCTTTATTTGTTAATGTATGACTTTTATATCTATAAATATCTTGTAATAGTTTTTTATATGTTTCTAATTTATCATTTTCTAAAATATATTTTAGTACTAATTCATAATCAGAGTTTAATAATTCTGGTTGAATGAAAGATGTAAGAGTACTAAAACGTGTTAATGTATTTTCAATTCTTCCAACATAGTCTTTATATATATTTTTGTTTGAATCTTCATCTAAACGCATTTTAGCATATACATATAATTTTGATAAAATCATATCATAATCATTCATATCTTTTAATAAATTATAAAGGTTTTCACTTGATTTTAAAATTATTCCTTTATATTTTGCAATATATTCTTGTTTTTTAGTAATATACTCTAATTCTTCTATAAAATCTTCATTTGTTTTATATATTTTTTCTAAATTCCACTTATATTTTTTATCTATTTTTTCTCTTGATTCAATCATATTTTCCTTTCAAAAAGTAAGTTCTGGTTTATACCAGAACTTCTTTTATTTTTCTTCATATTCAGCGTCAACTACACCATCATTTTTTTCGTTTTTTTCTTCAGCTTGAGTATTAGCAGTATTTTGATTATTTTGCGCTTGTTCGTAAACTTTTGTTGCCAAACTCATTGCTGTTTCATTTAAGGATTTAGTTTTATTTTTGATTTCTTCTACATCATTTTTAGTTAAAGCATCTCTTAAATCTTTGATTTCGTTTTCTGCTTTTTCTTTTAATGATGAATCACATTTATCGCCTAAATCTTTAATAGCTTTTTCAGTTGCAAATATTGTTTGTTCTGCTTCATTACGTGCATCTGCTTCTTCTTTACGTTTGTTATCTGCTTCTTTATTAGCTTCTGCTTCTTTTACCATTTTATCGATTTCTTCATCTGATAATCCTGTTGAAGATGTAATAGTGATTTTTTGTTCTTTTCCAGTTCCCATATCTTTAGCTTTTACATTAACGATACCATTAGCATCAATATCGAATGTTACTTCAATTTGTGGAATTCCTCTTGGTGCTGGTGGAATATCTGTTAATTGGAATCTTCCAAGTGTTTTATTGTCATTTGCCATAGGTCTTTCACCTTGTAATACGTGAATATCTACAGCTGGTTGATTATCTGCTGCTGTTGAGAATACTTGTGATTTGCTTGCTGGAATAGTTGTATTTCTTGGTATTAATACAGTCATTACTCCACCCAATGTTTCAAGTCCTAATGATAATGGTGTTACATCTAGTAATACGATATCATTAACATCTCCTGTTAATACACCACCTTGAATAGCAGCTCCCATTGCGACTACTTCATCAGGGTTTACGCCTTTACTTGGTTCTTTTCCTAATTCTCTTTTTACAATTTCTTGTACTTTTGGAATACGAGTAGATCCACCTACTAATAATACTTTATTGATATCACTTGCTTTTAAGCCAGCATCTTTTAAAGCATTTCTTACTGGAATTAATGTTGATTCTAATAGATCATCTACTAATTCTTCAAATTTTGCACGTGTTAATGTTAAATCTAGGTGTAATGGACCATTTTCTCCTTGAGATATAAATGGTAATGAGATTTGTGTACTTGTTACGCCAGATAAGTCTTTTTTAGCTTTTTCGGCTGCATCTTTTAATCTTTGCATTGCCATTTTATCTGTTGATAAATCAATTCCATTTTCTTTTTTAAATTCAGATACTAGGTAATCCATTATTCTTTTATCGAAGTCATCGCCACCTAAATGGTTATTACCACTTGTAGATTTAACTTCAAATACACCATCACCTAATTCAAGTATTGATACATCGAATGTACCGCCACCTAAATCAAATACAAGTACTGTTTCATTATTATCTTTATCTAGTCCATAAGCAAGTGCAGCTGCTGTTGGTTCGTTGATAATTCTTTCTACTTCTAATCCTGCAATTTTTCCGGCATTTTTAGTTGCTTGTCTTTGTGCGTCATTAAAGTATGCTGGTACTGTAATTACTGCTTTATTTACTGTTGTTCCTAAATAACTTTCAGCAGTTTTCTTTAAATCGGATAGAATCATTGCACTTATTTCTTCTGGAGAATATTTCTTTCCGTTTACTTCTACTTTTTCATTTGTTCCCATTAATCTTTTAATTGATGAGATTGTATTTGGATTAGTTATTGCTTGTCTTTTAGCAGCAGCACCAACTATAATATCATTTCCTTTAAAGGCAACTACAGATGGTGTTGTTCTTTCTCCTTCGGCATTGGCAATAACTTTTGCTTCGCCACCTTCATATACACAGACACAACTGTTTGTTGTACCTAAATCAATTCCTATTGTTTTACTCATATATATCATTTCCTTTCTTTTAAGCGCTAACTTTAACTTTAGCGTGTCTAATAACTTTATCTTTTAGGAGATATCCTTTTTGTAATACTTCTATTACTATTCCGGGTTCTACTCCTTCTATTTTTTCTGTAAGTATTGCTTCATGGTAATTAGAATCAAATGGTTTACTGCTTCCATCTATAGGTTTAACACCAAATTTTTTTAATGTTTCTTCTAGATTACACCATACCATTTTAAATCCTTTTAAGAATTTTGATAGTTCATCATTTAAATCATTGTCATCTAATTTGACAGCTCTTTCGAAATTATCCAAAACTGGAAGTATTTGTTCAATTAAGTCTTCATTACAATACTTTAACATTTTGGCAACTTCTTCATCTTTTCTTTTGCGATAATTAATTGTTTCCGCTTTTTCTTTTAATAAGTTGTTTTCAGCTACTTTTAATTTTTCTTCAAGATCCGCAACTGTTTTATTTAGTTCATTTATTTCATTTACAACATCTTCACAAGAACATTCATCGCAATTACAATCATCACATTGACAATCATCACATTGACAATCATCACATTGACATTCTTCACATTCACATTTTTCGTTGCATGCACAATCTTTTTCTTTTTTTTCTTTTTTTTCTTTTTTCATATTTACCTCTCTATGTTTTTCTTTATATAATTTAGAAGTGCTGTTGCTCGACTATATTCCATTCTTTTAGGTCCTATTAAGGCAATTGTTCCTTCTTCACCATTGACAGAATATTTGGTTTTAATTATAGCTACATCATCATCTAATGTATTTTCACTTCCAATATAAATATTAATACCACTTTCTTCTTCTTTAATACTGCTTACAATGCTTTTGTCTTCAAATTTGCTAACTATTTCTCTTATTTTATCAGCATTACTAAATTCTGGTTGCATAAGAATATTACTTGCACCTGATACTTTAACACTTGCTTCTTCTTTAAAATCATTTAAAGCATTATAAAATGCATTATATATAGCATCATGTTGTTTAATATATGTTCCAATTATTGGTTTAATTTCAAATTCTAGTTTAGTACATATTTCATCTATAGGGGTTCCAACAATTAATCTATTAATTAATTCAACTGTTTTTTTTATTTCATCTAAACTTATATTTTCATTTAATTCCATATTTCTATGTTCTACATGACCTTTATCTGTAATTACGATTGCTAAAAATTTATTATTAGCAAGTGGTACTACTTCCATTCTGCTAAGTAAGTTTTCTTTTGATGAACTTCCTAAAACAATCGCTGTATAATTTGTTAATTCAGAAATTATTTCCATACTTCTCAAAACAACATCATTTAACATCAAACTATTATTTTTAAATATTGTTTGTAGTTTTAGCATTTCATCGCCATTTAATTCTTTAGGTACCATAATATGATCAACATAATATCTGTATCCATTATCACTTGGTACTCTACCAGATGATGTGTGTGTTTTTTCAAGGTAACCTAATTCTTCTAAATTACTCATTTCATTTCTTACTGTTGCACTAGAACATTTTAATTTTGCACATATTGCTTTAGAACCTACAGGTCGTGCAGTTTTTATATATTCTTCAACAATTATTTTAAGTAAACTGATTTGTCTTTCGGTTATCAAATTTATCACCTCTAGTTATTATATTCAGTTATCTACATAGTATACAACTTTTTTAGCACTCCTTTTCCTTTTGTGCTAATATAATTATATCACTTTTATTAGCACTGTCAATACTTAAGTGATAAAATATGATAATTTTTTGCAAAATAAAAAGGATTTTTAATCCTCACTTACTTTATTTTAAAATTTCCATATATCATCATCTGATGTACTATTGGCATTATCAGTATTAACAACTTCACTTGGAATATTTACTTCTCCAACATTGTTTTCTGTTTGTACTTCAGGATTTGGAAAACTATTTGTTTCTGAATCATCAATTATATCCAATGTTTCAGTTACATCTTGTGTATCATTTTTAATTGGGGCATCCATAACTGTTTCAACTGAAAATTGAGGGTCCACATTGTTTGGCATTTCTACTTTTGTTTCAGTAGGTATTGTTACTTCTTCGATTGTAGATGGTTCTTCATCAATTTTTACTTCTTCTTCAATTTGAATGTCATCTATATTTTCTTTTGGTTTAACAGATTCTGTTTTTTCTACTTTAACAGGATCTTTTTTTACAAATAGTAATATAAGTGCAATTATAAGTAATATTCCACCAACCACTATAAACCATATATAATTATTTGAAACAAATTCTAAAATCTTTTCCATTATATCCTCCTATCTTATATTTCTAGAATACCACAAATTTAAAATATATTCAATAAATTTTATTAAATTGATATTAATTTTATTCTTCTAAATAATTTTCTCCTTTAAATGGTTCTGTTTTTAATAATCCTTGATAATTTTTTTGACGCATTACTTCATATATTCCTATAGCTACACAATTAGACAAATTTAAAGCCCTTACACCATCAGTTGAGGGAATTCTTATACATTTATCTAAATGCTTTTTTAATATTTCTTTAGGAATACCTGTACTTTCTTTACCGAATATCAAATAAATATTTTTATCATTTTTATAATCAAAATCAGAATGAGGCTTTTTCCCATATCTAGTAAAGAAATACATTTCACCCGAATTTTTACTTAAAAAGTCATCAAAATTTTCATATATTGTATATTTACATTCATTTACATAATTAACACCACTTCTTTTTAAATGAGCTTCATCCATATAAAAACCTAATGGTTTTATTAAATGTAAATGAGTATTTGTTGCAACACATGTTCTCATTATATTGCCAGTATTTTGGGGTATTTCGGGTTCAAACAATACTACATTTATCACATTATCGTCTCCTCTTTATCTAAATCTTCTATTAATACTAATGGCAAATTTATGCCTTCTTCTATCGCTATTGATTTAAAATTGTTTCTGAACAAATCTAGTTCTTTTATTATTGTTGCTGGATAAATACGTTTACTATTTTTTATTGCATTATAAACATCTAATACATTAACTTCTTTTCTATTTTCAAATACAGCATTAGAAAAAGCTGCCGATAAAACTGAAAATGCTACATCGGGATACATTGCTGCTAGACCATATACTCTTTTATGTTCTGTTGTTGCTGATACTATTGCTGTTAATAATTTTTTAACAACATAATCATTATATTTAAATTTGGCACCTGTTTTATATTCAATTCTTGGAAGTGATTTAAATAATATTTCAACTGTTGTTTTTTCATCTGGTTCAGGAACATCGATTCTTTCAAATCTTCTTAAGAAAGCTCTATCTCTTACAATATATGTTTCATATTCAATTGTTGTTGTTGCACCAATTGCTTTAATATCTCCTCTATCTAAAGCTGGTTTTAAAATATTTGCTAAATCCATTGGCCCATCGGTTTTACCACCTATTAAAGTATGAACTTCATCAATAAAAAGAATTGTTTTTTTAACATTTTTTAATTCTCGCATTAATAAACTGATTGCCATTTCTTCTTTGTTATCAATAATAATTTTTCCTACTAATGATGTTGAATTTATTTTAACAACACGATAACCTTTTAGAGCATCTGGTACTTTATTTTGTTGAATTAAATATGCTAATCCTTCAACAATAGCTGTTTTACCTATACCTGCTTTACCTATTAATAATCCTGATTTATCTGGTGTTAGTAATATAAGAATTAATTTTCTTATTTCATCATCACGAGCAATTGCAGGATTAGTAATATATTTTTTAGCTGTTAAATCTTCACCATACGTTTTTAAAACACTAAAGCCTTCATTTTCTTCATTTACTTCAATTAATTCTATATCATCCATTTTATTTTCCCTCTATTCTATTATTTTTAAAAAATTCATTTATATTTTTTGTTGTTAAATTACTTGTTAATTTTGCTTTTACAATTCCTTTTTCAACTATTATTATAGATGGTGAAGTTATTGTTCCACCATTAAATAATAGTCCTTCTATTATTAATTCTTGTTTTTCTGTTAATTTATTTGTATTCATATAGTAAATATTATTCTCTTGGATATTTTTTTCAATTTCTTCACATTCTTTGCTACATAATACTAATGAATAACTATCATAACTATTTATTTTTTTATAAAATTCATCATAAGTAATATATTTTTTTTGACATCCACATAATAATAATATAAGAATTAATAATAATACTTTTTTCATTTTATTTACCTCATATCAATTATATAATATTAACAAAAAAAAAGGAAGTCCTTTTTTTAATTTTTATAGACGATTAATTGGTTTGGTAATAAATATATATTTTGATTTTCAAGTGGATTTACTACACCAAGAATATTTAAAATTTTATTTAAATTTTCGCCTTCAGATGTGATATAAAATTTAACATTATCATTTGGTACAACTATTATTTCACCTGGATATAAATAATCATCATCAAAACCATTTAATAGTTTTAATTGTTCTACTGTTGTATTATGTTTTTTAGCAATTTCATACAAATTATCACCTTTTAAAATTGTATAATTTTTAAAATTACCATCATTTGTTGGAATTATAATTTGATCACCATATTTTATTGTATGAATATCTGAAAAACCATTTATTTTTCTTAAATCATCTGATTTTATTCCTAAACTTTGTGCGATTGAATCTAAAGTATCATTTATTCCAACTGTATAAATTCTATAAATAAAAATCACCTCATATCATTATATGAGGCTTTTTTATATTTGTTAATGTATTGCTCTAGTTATAAATTGGTTATTACGATAAGTTATTTCAATTAATGTTTGATTATCTATATAGCCACCATTTTTAGGATCTTTTAATTCTTCTGTCAAACCTTCTGTTATTAAATCTTCTAGAACAATATAACATATTTCTCCTTCTGATGGAACTTTTGTACAACAATTTTCGCTTTTTAATGCACATGTAGAACTAGGTGTTATTTCATCTAATAAGTGTTTTTGACAAAATGATTCTGCTGTTTCTTCTATAGTTTCATATTGAAGTTCTAATGATTTATCTCTAGATGCTTTTATAGAGTTATTGACACTAACGATTCCCACACCTGCAAGTATTGCTAGTATAGTTATTACAGCAAGTAATTCTACTAAAGTATATCCTTTATTCATTTTTCACCTTCTAATCTAGTCTTTTTAATACAAAATATTTGCAATTAAAAGAACAATTTTCTTGAAGATATTTTTTTAAATTATCAACATCATTTATATTTTTAAATATTTCATTTTCCTTATTACAAAATCCTTTTAATCTTAATTTTCCATAAGACCAATCACCAACTATATAATCATAAGGAATAAAATAATCTGTTATTTTTTTTTCGGCTTCTTCTAAATCAAAACCATCTTTATATTCTTCTATTAATTCATATTCTATTTCATTAAATTTATATTTTTTCATTAAAATGCTCCTACTATTTCTTTATATTTTGCTAGTTTACTTGCTGCACCCCAAGCATTCCATGTCATTACTCCTCCTTTTAAATTATTATCAGTTAGAGCTTTCATTTGTAATTTAATATAATTAATATCACAGTTAACTGTTGGATTCCAATATGGAACATTATATGCTGTTACCCATGTTCTTACGATTGCTGGACTTGTTGTTTCTTTTTGTCGTGCCGCTGCTGTTGTTGCCCAATTATACATTACATTATATGGATTAGTCCATGTGTCATATTCACTTCCAAAATGGTCTGTATATGGCATTGAGCTTATAGCATCAACAACATTACTTATTGATGCCCAGTATTGACCATATCCAGGAATGTATGATGATGATGATTCACCAAATACATCTGCTGATACATATACTCCTAGTTCATGTAATTGATCAACAGCATATATTAAGAAATTTTGAATTCCTTGTGATTTTGTTTCATTATATTTATTTTTTAATTCTTCATTTGTAAGCCATGGTGCTGTTTCTGGAAATCTTACATAATCGTATTGTATTTCATTGAAACCAAATAATGTTACTGCTTCTTTTGCTAATTCTACTTTATATTCCCATACTTTTCTTGAAAATACACTTGGCCAATATTCTCCGCCGTAATAATATATTTTCCCTTTTCTACTCAAAGCATCATCTTGATTAGCTAGTGCAAAGGCACCATCTTTAAAAGCACATATTCTTCCTATTACATAAAAACCATTGTCTTTAATTTTTTGAATTGCTTTTTTATAGTCTTCAACACTATAATATCCTATATCTTTAGGTGAATATATTTTGGCAACATCAGATACATAAGCTAATTGTCCATCTTTTATATCTACAACAAAAGCATTTATACCTGTATTTTTAGCAACATTTATAAATGAGTCTACGCTTCCTAGATCACCCATTGATAAATAGAATGCATTTACTACTTCTGGCATTATATTGTCTTTAAAATTGCCTTTTTCTCTTGGATAATAGTCGAGCATACTAGCACTTTCTGTTTTATCATAATAATTTGTCCTTTGGTTATGTTTTTCATAACTACCATTATCATAATTGATAAGTGCTGTTTGTTCATCATCGACTAAATATTTTTCATAAACATAACCTTCTATATTGTTATATTTTATTTTATATTTATTTACTTTACCATTTTCTAATTTATCAAAACCTATAATTTCTAATTTTGATCCTTTTGGTGCATAGCTTTCTATTTTACTAGAATTTTCTTCTTTATATATTGTTACTGGTGTTCTTACATATTTTTTTTGTTCTAAAACAACATTTTCATAATTATTAGTAATATTATCATTTAAAATATATAGATCTTTATCTACTAATTTATAATATTTTTCATTTATTAATTCATCTTGATAACTAATTTTTTCACCTCTTGTTATTTCTTCTTTTTCATTAAATTCATTATCATATAATTTAATAGTTGTATTTATACTTGCTACATATCCCTCTTTAGTATTTAAAAAATTATTTTTAAATTTTTTTACAATATATTTAGCTGTAAATGCAATGGCGAACGCTAATAACAAAAATACTAATAGCGCTAATATAATTCTGCCAACTCTTAATTTTCTTTTTCTCATATTCCACCTACTTAATTAAAACATTTCTAGCTTTCCAACTTTGAGGCCTATTTGTATTATTTGGTCCAAATATCCAAGCTTGTTCAACTGATGATTTTACATATATTATTGAATCTTCTTTAATATTCATAAATAAATTATCTGTAGTTTTATCATCAAATGTAAAGGTACTTAAATCTATTTCTTTTAGCATTGATGAATTCATAAACATATAATCCATATTTTTTATTTTTAATGTATTAAAAATGGATAAATCTAATTTTTCAAGTTTAGGATCTTGTGCAAACATATAACTTACATTTTCAAGATAATTAGTGTTTATATTAGAAAATTCAATATTTTTTAAATTTGTAAAATCACTGAATAAATAAGATGAATCAATTGGTAAATATATTTCTGTATCAGATATTATTTTTAAATCATAATTATTTTCTTTTTTTATTAATTTTGCATATACTTTACCTATTTTATTTGATATATCAAAACATAAATCTTCACATATAAAATCATTATTTTTTTCAAATGTAATACTTTCTATATAAGGTCTATATTCGTCACTCCAAATATATTCTTTTGTATGTGCTAAATTAGTCATAGTTTCAACATTTTCAGAATATTTAACTTCTATTTTAATATCGCAATTATATTTATCTCCATCATTTTTATAATAAACAGAAAATTCATCTCTTATAGAATCATTATATATTTTATAAATTGATGAAATTTTATTATTATATTCACTATCTGAATATATATTAAAGCCTTCTTGTAAATTGATAAAATCTATTCTATAAAAGCCTGCTTTATCAACATTCATTTTGATATTTATTTTACCTTTTTTACCTTTATTAGCAACTGTTTTATTATTTTTATATGTTGTAGAATTATTTAAAACACGTATTTCTATATTTTTATCAATCAATTTATTTTTGATACAAAATATTATTCCTATTCCTATTAATATAGCCCCAATTAATATTAATGTTCTTACATTCTTATTCATTCTTTTCACCTATTATAATTATATAATTTTTTTTTTAATTTGTATAGTATTAAAATTCAAATACTATTTTTTTATTTTCATCTAATTTTAAATAGGCATCAAATGATTTACCATTTTTAGATATAAAACCTGTTATTTTATTTGTTTTACCATTTTCTAGCAATGTTTTAGCATTTTCTAAAGATATTATTTTTTTACATATTGTTCCGTTTATTTTAAACGAACAATTAACATAGTTTCGACATCCAAATCCATATCTATTTTTTATAACATCTTCACCACATAATGGACATTTTCCAACTATATCACCAAAAAAACCATTATCATCTATTTTATTTTTAGAATCAAATATTTCTTTTATTTCATTACATGCTAAATTAACAGCATCTTTTATTTCTATTTCTTCACGATAAACTTTTTTTAAAGCTTTTCCTAATTCACTTGTTTTATATTTATCCATTGATATATTCATTGATTTTAATGATTCTATTAAATATTCTCCTTTTGGTAAAATATAGTATGTATCTTTTTTTAATTCAATATATCCACTTTTTTTAGCATTATCAATAATTCCTGTTCTTGTTGCTTCTGTTCCTAATTCTAATCCTTCAAATATTGCTTTATAGTCTTCAGTATCATCATCATTATTTGCTTTTTCATCTTTAAATGGATTTTTAAGATAATTATTTAATGTTTCAATTGTATAATGTTTTGGTGGTGTTGTTTCTTTTTCAATTTCTTTAAAATTGATATTTACTTTATCGCCTATATTTAAATTTGGTAATATTTTATCTTTGGTTGTATAATCATCATACTTTGTCCAACCTTGTTCTAATATTGTTGATCCTTTTAAAGTAAATTTTTCTTTATTTCCTAAATTAACTACTATTTCACATTTATTAACAATAGCATCTTCACTACAAAAGACTGCTAAAAATCTTTTAAATACGGTTAAATATACTGTCAATTCTTCATCTTTTAAGACACCTTTTTTAGGTATTTTATATGTTGGTGTTAATGCTGAATGTGATTCTATTTTTGAATCATCAAAAATTGTTTTTTTATTTTTAAATTCTACACTATATCCCATTTTTTTTATATTGTTAATTATTTGTTTAAATTTATCCATTTCAGCGGTTGCTAGATACTCACTATTGGTTCTTGGGTATGTTAAGTATCCTTCTTCATATAGTTTTTGAACAATACTTAAACTTTTATCCATTGACATTTTATATTTTTTTCCAAGGACATTTTGTAGTTTTGATAATGAATATAGTTTACCTGGTGAAAGGGTATCTTTTTTTTGTTTTTTATCTTCTACTATTGCTTCTAAATTGTTATATTCTTTACAATAATTTATTGCTTTTTCTTTTTCATTTTTATTAAATTTTATTTTACTATTTAATTCTACAATTTCACCATTTGTTTCTTCTTTACTGGAAATACCATAATATATATCTGGTATAAAATTTTTTATTTGTGTATCTCTATCATATATTGCTTTTACTATTGGTACTATTACTCTTCCTACTCTTAATAGTGTTCCTGTTTTTAAGGTCGCAAATCTTGTTAAATTAACACCATATAGCCAGTCAATATATGTTCGTGCAAATCCTTCGTTTGCTAAATTGTTATAGAATGTTTCATTTTTCATTTCAGATAATGCTTTTTTTACTGTTTCTGGTGTTTGATCAGGAAGCCATAATCTATAGAATGGTTTAGTTTCTTTTAGGGCATTATTTACGCATAATCTTATTATTATTTCGCCTTCTCTATCAGCATCTCCAGCATTTACTATTTTTTCAACATCAGTTCTATTACATAGTGTTTTTATTAAATTAAATTGTTTAGTTATTCCTGAATCATCGTTTTTTAATTTAAATTTAAATTGTTGTGGAAAACATGGTATATTGTCTAATCGCCATTTAGGATTTTTATCTTCTAGATAATCTTCTATATCGCATAATGAAAAAAGATGTCCATATGCCCAAGATACTATATATCCACATCCTTCAAAATAACCATTTAATTTTTTCATTTCACCTATTCCTGCTACTATATTTCTTGCAAGGCTTGGTTTTTCTGCAATTATTAATACCATATTTTTCTCCTTCTAAAATTATATCATTTTTGTACAAAAAGAAAAAGCATTTAAGCTTTTATTGATAATTATTTACACAAATTTTTTTTAATGTTAATTCTTTATATCAAAAGATTAATTATAAATATTTCTTTAAAAACTCACCTGTATAGCTTCCTTTTATTTTTGCTACTTCTTCTGGTGTTCCCTGGGCAATTATGTTGCCTCCTTTTTCGCCACCTTCTGGGCCTAAATCAATTATATGATCAGCTACTTTAATAACATCTAAATTATGTTCAATTACAATAACTGTATCACCATTATCAACTATTCTGTTTAGAATTACTAATAATTTTTTAATATCTTCTGAATGTAAACCAGTTGTTGGTTCATCTAGTATAAATAAACTTTTACCAGTTGCTTTTTTTTGAAGTTCTTTAGCAAGTTTAACTCTTCCTGCTTCTCCTCCTGATAATGTTGGAGCACTTTGTCCTAATTTTACATAAGATAATCCTACATCTGATAACATTTGAAGTTTATTTCTTACTTTTGGTATATTTTCAAAAAATTCGATTGCTTCTTCAACTCTCATTTCCAGAACATCATATATTGATTTTCCTTTATATTTTATTTCAAGTGTTTCTCTATTATATCTTGTTCCTCCACATACTTCACATGGAACATATACATCTGGTAAAAAGTGCATTTCTATTTTTTTGACACCATCTCCCCAACATGCTTCACATCTTCCACCTTTTACATTAAATGAAAATCTACCTTTATCGTATCCTCTTATTTTAGCTTCTTTTGTTTCTGTAAATACGTCTCTAATATCATCAAATACACCTGTATAGGTTGCTGGGTTACTTCGTGGTGTTCTACCTATTGGTGCTTGTGATATATCAATTACTTTATCAATATTTTCAAGTCCTAGTATTTTTTTGAATTTTCCTGGTTTTATTTTAGATTTATAAATATTACTATATACAGCTTTATATAATATTTCATTGATAAGCGAACTTTTACCTGAACCAGATACTCCTGTTATACATATAAATTTACCTAATGGGAATTTTACATTAATATTTTTTAAATTATTTTCGCTGGCACCTTTTATTTCTAAATATAATCCATTGCCTTTTCTTCTTGTTTTTGGAACTTCTATTTTTCTTTTGCCACTTAAATATGCACCTGTTATACTATTTTCATTTTGCATTACTTCTTTTGGTGTTCCTTGTGCTACTATATTGCCACCATGAATTCCTGCTCCAGGTCCAACGTCTACTAAATAGTCAGCTGCTAGCATTGTATCTGTATCATGTTCAACTACTATTAAGGTATTTCCTAAATCACGCATTTCTAGCATACTGTTTATTAATCTTTGGTTATCTCTTTGATGAAGTCCTATTGATGGTTCATCAAGTACATATAATACGCCTGTTAATCTTGATCCTATTTGTGTTGCTAAACGTATTCTTTGGGCTTCACCGCCAGATAATGTATAGGCACTTCGTGCTAATGTTAAATAGTCTAGCCCTACATTTACTAAAAATGTTAATCTTGATAATATTTCTTTTATTAGGAGTTTTGCTATTTCTTCTTTTTCTTTACTCAATTTCAAATTTTCTAAAAATGTTTTTAATTCTTCGATACTTAAACATGTTAATTCATAGATGTTTTTTTTGTTTATTTTTACTGATAGTACTGAATCATCTAATCTTGCTCCATGACATTTAGGGCATTCTAATTCTGTCATAAATTGTTCAATCCAATTTCTTATCCAATCACTTTTTGTTTCAATGTATCTTCTTTCTAAATTGGTAATTATACCTTCATATTTTTCTTTGGCATATCTTACATTACCATTTTTAGCAACGTATTTAACATCTATTTCATCTTTTGATCCATAAAATATAATATCTAATTCACTTTTTTTTAGGTCTTTTAATTTTTTGTTTAAATCAATATTATATTTTTTAGCTGTTGCTTCTAATTGAGTAAAAAAGATATTAGAATCTTCGCTATTGAGTGGTATAATTGCGCCTTCATATATACTTAAATTATAGTCAGATACTATTAAATCTGGATCAATTTTTTGTTTTATGCCTAATCCTTTACATTCAGGGCATGATCCATAAGGAGCATTAAAGCTAAACATTCTTGGTTCTAGTTCTGGTAGGCTAAAATCGCAGTCTGGGCATGCATATGCTTCACTCATTACAATCATTTCATGACCTATATAATCAATACATACTTTACCTTTACTTAATTTGCTTGCGTTTTCAATTGATTCGTATAGTCTTGTTCTAATACCATCTTTGATTATTAATCTATCTACTACAACAAAAATATTATGTTTTTTATTTTTATCTAATTCAATATTTTCGCTTAGATCATAATCTTCATCATCTATAACAACTCTTACGTATCCTTCTTTTCTTAATTTGTCAAATATATCTGCTTGAGTTCCTTTTTCTCCATATACAATAGGACTTAAGACTCTTATTTTACTATTTTCTTCTAGATTCATTATTTGGTTTGTCATTTCTTCTATACTTTGGCTTGTTATAGGTTTATTGTGTACTGGACAATATGGTACTCCTACTCTTGCATATAGTAGTCTTAAATAATCGTATATTTCTGTTACTGTTCCTACTGTACTTCTTGGGTTTTTATTGGTTGTTTTTTGATCGATCGCAATAGCGGGACTTAATCCTTCTATACTATCAACATCTGGTTTTTCTGATCCACCTAAAAATTGTCTTGCGTAAGCACTTAATGATTCTATATATCTTCTTTCTCCTTCGGCGAATATTGTATCAAATGCTAAACTACTTTTCCCTGATCCTGATACACCTGTCATTACTATAAATTTATTTTTAGGTAATTCAATATTAATATTTTTTAAATTATTTTCTCTTGCTCCTTTTATTATTATTTTATCCATAATATCACCAACTTCTATAGTATTATACCAAATTTTTATTGTTTTTAAACTAAATTTTTTATTTTTTTATTTATTTTTAAAATAAAAATCAGGAATAACCTGATTTATATATTAATATTATTTTAAAATTATATTTAATTTATTTGGACTCCTTTTATAACATTGCTATTAGATGATTTAGTTGCAATCATGTTATCTACTAAAGTACTTGTTGATGATGTATAGTTCACTGTTATTTTAGCACCACTAGCTGTTGCTGCAGCACTAAACATTTCTGAATAATTCGTAACACTTGTACTCATTATATTTATTGTTGTTGTTAAGGATTCACAATAAAAAAACATTTCTTCCATATTTGTTACATTCGAAGTATTAAAACCACTTAAATCTATACTTGTTAAGGATGAACAGTCAGAAAACATACTTTCCATAGATGTTACATTTGCGGTATTAAAATTATCATTAAAATTTATAGATATTAAATTTGATATTTCTTTACTATGTCCAATTGTTGATAATGAAAATAATCCTCTACAATTTGATGGTGCAAATATCGGTGCTTCACTTACAATATATAAATTATATAATGATTCTGTATTATCAGTACTATCTTTTAATCCAGTATCAACTAAATATCCATACACTTTCTTCTTTTGAGTTGGACTTTCAGATATATCCCAACATAAATTTTCTTCTGTACAAGTACTTGGTAAATTACTTAAATCATTACCAAAATTAATCGTTCTTATATAAGGTCTATATGCTGCATTCCAAAATTCAGTACTACGAAGATAAAAAATATTCCCATTCTTCATCGTTGCAATTTCCATTATAGTACCTTTAGTTTTTATTAAAATATCACTATTAATATTAGTATCAAACTTATAATATATTGTAACACTACTACTAGTATTACTATCTATAGATCCACTATATATATTATTATTAATTAATTTAGTATAACTACTATCTGTATAAAACTTAATTGAACTATCTCCTATTAATTCAATAGTATAATCTGCTCCACTTTTAGATCCAGTAGTATTAATATTAATGTTAAATGATCCACTAGTACCACTTAAATGTAAATTATATCCACCATCTTTGATAGTACCATTATTTACACTTACTTTAAATACCCAATCTTTTACATTAGCTGTTATAGTACCTACAATAGTATTATTAAATGATGAATAAGTATAACTTAATGTTACAAATAATAAACATAATATTGATAAAAATAAAATTTTCTTCTTCATATTGTTCCTCCCAATAAATTAAATACACTAAAAATAGGACCAGAATCTATATAATCTACTCCTATTAAATCACTATCAAAAATACTAATTTTTTTATTATTTAGTAATGTATGTATGTATGTATGTATGTATGTATGTATGTATGTATGTATGTATGTATGTATGTATGTATGTATGTATGTATTTTTATTTATAGACTTATCAACAATATTCATATATACACACCTTATCCTTCTATATCAATTATACATTTTTTTAAATTGAAAACAATAGATTAACCAAAAATAATTAAAAATTTTTGATGTGAAAAAATGCAAGCATTGTCCATTTAAAGATGGTTGTTATAAAGAGGGAGCTAAAGCAAAAACATTTAATGTAAAAATAAAAGATGAAACACATATTGAACAAATGGACTATATGAATACTGATGAATTTAGAGAATTATATTCAAATAGATATATGTTAGAAGCTAAAAATGCTGATCTAAAGAAAAGTTATGGATATGATAAAGCTAATGCTTGTGGAAAACTAGACATTACAATATAAAGGGACAACTACGCTCTTTTTAGCAAATATGAAAAGAATAACCAAATTAAATGAAGAAAAGAAGAAAAATATCGGGCAACAAATACTATATGAGAGTGTAAAAAACTTTTTGTAAAGTTACCAATCCATGGTAATAAAGATGTTCAAAGTTGATTAGTATCAATCTCTTTTTGTTACTTAAATAATAACATAAATTTAATAATTTTCAAAGATCAATTTAATCGTTCTGGATATAATATATTTAATTCATTATAAATCATATCCCAATTAGGATATCTAGTAGTCCATTTTTTTCTACATTTTTAGTAGCTAAAAACAAACATTTCATTAAAGAATTATCACTAGTAAATACTCCTTTTGTTTTGGTATATTTGCGATATGAACGATTTAAACTTTCTATCGCATTTGTTGTATACATTATTTTTCTTAATTCCTTGGAATAGTTAAATAATGTACAAATTGCTTCACAATTATCTTCCCAAACTTTTAAACTTGTTGGATAAATAGAACCCCATTTGTTTTTTACTTTTTCTAAATTTTCTCTTGCTTCCTTTTCAGTATTTGATTTATATATAGTTCTTAAATCATTACAAAATTCTTTTAAATTTTTATAAGAAACAAATTTAACAGAATTTCTAATTAAATGAACAATACATCTTTGCTGCATAGCTTTTGGATAAACTGCTTTGATTGCCTCATTTATTTCTTTTAATCCATCAGAACATATAATTAAAATATCTTTAACACCACGATTCTTTAATTCGTTTAAAGTACCTAACCAATATCTAGCTGACTCATTTTCTCCATTCCATATTCAAAGCACTTCTTTAAAATCATCAGCATTAACACCTAGTATTACATAAGCAGCTTTCTTAACTATAACATTTTCTTGTTTAATATTAAAATGTATAGCATCAATAAATACAATTGGTTATACCTCTTTTAATGGTCTTTTTTGCCATTCTTCTATCTCTTCTAAAATTGCATTTGTTATATTGCTAATCATTGTAGCAGATAGTTGAACTCCATAGATATCTTCGATAGAATCACTTATTTTTCTAGTAGATAAACCGTTGCCATAAAGATTTATAACTTTCTCTTCAATACCAGAGATATCTCTTTTATTTTTAGGAACAATTTGAGGTTCAAATTCAGCATTTCTATCTCTTGGTACTGATAGTTCAAATTCACCAAATTGACTTTTTACCTTTTTAGAAGAATAACCGTTTCTATAGTTTGATTTTTCTACTTTATTATCGTTTTTTCATAACCCATAGATGAATCAAATTCAGCATTCATCATAGTTTTAATAGTATCTTTAAACATATCTTTTAATGCATAAGCAATATCATTTGCATTTTTAATATCATAATTTTCTAATAAATATTTAACAACTTCATTATTTTTATTTTCCTTCATACAAAAATCCTTCCTTGGTTCTATATTTCTATATTACCATAGAAAGGATTTTATCTTTACACAAATTTATTTACAGACTCAACAGAAAATAATTCTAAATATCAGTTTTTATTTTAACTACTCTTTCAATAATCTCTGCATAAAAATATTTCATTTCATTATAGTTTCTAAATATATTAATAGTTAGGGATTACGATTGCTCTTAGGCCATAAAAGTTGTTATCATAACTATCACTTGTAAATGTTATTTTGATATAGTTAGAGTTAATTGTTATTGTTTCTTTTGTTCTAGTACTTCCACCATATTTTTTATTATTGTTTATACCTGTTGTTGAGGAAGAAGAATCATATATTAAGAAGTAATCACACCATGCACTTTCAGTTTGATAATCTAGTATGACTGTTAAAGCTTTTGCTCCTTCGAATGTATGTTCACCAAGTATAACATTATCTTGCGAATCAGGGTATGGATTATGAGCAGACTCAATTGTTTTACAAGATATTGTTACTATATCACTTATTGTTACATCGTTATCAGGCATTATAAATTCATTTCCATTTATGGTAGTTCCATTCATTTTAAATGATGTTACATAATTATTACCTGATATAGATGTTAAAGTTACTTTTGTACCTTTTACTCTATTATTAGATTCATATTTTATATCATCATTACCTGTTATTATAATTGAATATTCTGGAATTATATTTCCTTTTATAACATTGCCTTTAGATGATTCACTACTACTACTACCACCACCTATATAATTAGTATCAATCATTTTATCTACTAGTGTTGATGCCTCAGCGATATAATTTACTGTTATTTTAGAACCACTAGCTGTTGCTGCATAATAAAACATATTATAATAATCAATAACATTAGCATTCATTATATTTATTGTTGTTGTTAAGGATGGACAACGATAAAACATAGCAGACATATTAGTAACATTTAACGTATTAAAACTACTTAAATCTAAACTTGTTAAGGATGAACAATCCTGAAACATACCACCCATATTTGTTACATTCGAAGTATTAAAACTACTTAAATCTAAACTTGTTAATGATGAACCTCCCGAAAACATACTTTCCATAGATGTTACATTTGCGGTATTAAAATTATCATTAAAATTTATAGATATTAAATCAGAAAAATGTTTAAACATACAAGAGCAATCGTTTGGTGCAAATATTTTACCTTCACTTACTATATATAAATTATATAAAGATTTATCAGAAACTTCAGTATCTTTCTCACCACTATCTACCAAATATCCATATACTTTTTTGCTTTGATTAGGATCTTCTGATATATCCCAACATAAATTTTCTTCAGTACAACTACTCGGTAAATTACTTAAATCAGTGTTAAAAGTAATTGTTTTTATATATCCGTTATAAGTATAATCCCAGAATTCTGTTCCATCAATTCCTCCATTCTTCATTGCTGCTATTTCCATTATAGTACCTTTAGTTTTTATTAAGATGTCACTATTTATAGTAGTATCAGACTTATAATATATTGTAACACTACTACTAGTATTACTATTTATAGATCCACTATATATATTATTATTAA
>CAKPQS010000001.1 GCA_934179675.1 uncultured Bacilli bacterium | reverse complement strand
CTGACTTATTTTTAAATTTTCTTTTCCCATCGATTGAAGCAATTTCAAATTTATATTGATATACTTCTCCTCTTTTTTGAACTGTTACATCAGCCATAATAATCTCTCCTCCATTTACAATTGAGTAAATGAAAAAGTTGGCACAAATGCCAACTTTATATTATTTACAAAAATGTTTGCATAGAGATTTCCTTATTTTACAAGGCTTTTCGACGATTTTGTTTTCAAATTTTTTTGTTTGCAAACAAATTGCAAACATTTTGCTATTTTTAGCACTTTTTTGAACTTTTCAAAATCTCACAAGCCCTTATTTTATGGGCTATTTACCACAACAGTTTTTATATTTTTTTCCACTTCCACAAGGACATGGATCATTTCTTCCTACTTTTTCAACTTTTTTAGGTTTAGATGCACTTTCTTTTCCATCTACTGCATGACCTTTTACAACTTCTTTTCTTTCAATGTTTTGTCTTATTTCAGCTTTTAATAAATAAGTTGTAACTTCTTTATCAATTATATCTAACATATTATCAAATAATTCAAAACCTTCTTGAGTATATGCTCGTATTGGATTTTCTTGAGCATAACCCCTTAAACCAATTCCTTCTTCTAAATGTGCCATAGTATTAATATGATCCATCCAATGAGTATCTATTACTCTTAATGTAATAGCTTTTTCAAATTCATTTGTTATTTCTACAGGAATATCTTTTAATTTTTCATTATACTCATTTTTAAAGCAATCTGTAATATACTCAATAATCTCATCCTTTGTTTTTGGCAATTCTGTTATTTTTCTTTTTAACAATTCATTTACTGATTCAATAAGTTCACTTTCTGCTTCTTTACTAATGTGTCCATCCATAGATGTATGATTTTCTACAAGTTCTCTCGCATATTCATGAAATGTATCTAAAACTATTTCATGAATAGAATCACTATCTAATATTTCATTTCTTTTTTCATATATTATTTTTCTTTGACCACTTATTACATCATCATATTGCAATAAATTTTTTCTTACATCAAAGTTATTTCCTTCTACTCTCTTTTGAGCGGATTCAATAGTATTAGATAACATCTTATTTCTAATAGACATATCATCATCAAATCCCATATTTTGAAGCATTACTTTAGCTCTATCAGTACCAAATCTTACCATTAAATCATCTTCAAACGAAACACAAAATTGAGATTCTCCTGGATCACCTTGTCTTCCAGAACGTCCTCTTAACTGATTATCTATTCTTCTTGATTCGTGTCTTTCAGTTCCTAAAACAAATAATCCACCAAGCTCTTTTACACCTTCACCTAATTTAATATCAGTACCACGACCAGCCATATTAGTTGCAATTGTAACAGCTCCTTTTTCTCCTGCTTTTGCAATTATTTCTGCTTCTCTTTCATGGTTTTTAGCATTTAATACTTCATGAGGAATCTTTGCTTTTTTTAACATTTCACTTATTAATTCACTTGTTTCAACTGCAATTGTTCCCACTAATACTGGTTGTCCTTTTAAATGTCTTTGTTTTATTTCTTCAACAATTGCTTTATATTTACCATTTTTTGTTGCGTATAATAAATCACCACAATCAATCCTTATAACAGGTTTATTTGTAGGAATACATATAACATACATATTATATATTTCTCTAAATTCTTCTTCTTCTGTTTTTGCAGTTCCCGTCATACCAGATAATTTATTATACATTCTAAATAAATTTTGGAATGTAATAGTTGCTAATGTTTTTGTTTCTTCATTAATTCTTACACCTTCTTTAGCTTCTATAGCTTGGTGTAATCCTTCTGAAAATTGACGACCTTTCATTAATCTACCTGTAAATTGGTCAACTATTAAAACTTCACCGTTGCTTACAACATAATCAAAATCCTTTTTCATTGCAAAATTTGCTTTTAAAGCTTGATTAATAAAATGTAAAAGATTAGCATTTTTAATATCATATAGATTTGATAGACCAAACATTTTTTCAGCCATTTCACAACCTTTATCATCTAGCATTACTGCTTTTGTTTTTTCGTCATATATATATCCATCATTTTCTTTTAATGTTTTTGCGAATCTATCCGCATCTTTATATAAATTAGCCGATTGCATCACACCTCCAGATATTATTAATGGTGTACGTGCTTCATCTATTAATACCGAGTCAGCCTCATCTATTATTACAAAATTAAGTCCTCTTTGTACTCTATTTTCTTTTTTAATTACCATATTATCTCTTAAATAATCAAATCCAATTTCATTATTTGTTGAATACATAATATCGCAATTATATACTTCCTGTTTTTCTTTTGGACTCAAATCTCTATAATTAACACCTACTGTTAAACCTAAAAATTTATGAATTCCACCCATCCATTCAGCATCACGACCTGCTAGATATTCATTTACCGTTATTATATGAACACCTTTTCCTTCTAGAGCATTAAGATAAGCAGCTTGAGCCCCTGCTAATGTTTTTCCTTCACCAGTTTTCATTTCCGCTATATTTCCATAGTGTAGTGTTAAGGCACATAGTATCTGTGTTTTAAATGGTTTTTCGCCAATTACTCTATATGATGCCTCCCTTACTGTTGCTAATGCTTCTACTTTAATATCTTCAAGTGTTTCACCATCTGCTAATCTTTTTTTAAATTCTATTGTTTTAGATTTTAATTCTTCATCTGTTAATTTACTATATTCTTCTTCTAGTGCAATTACATTATCTGCAATGGCACCAAAACGTGTTAATTCTTTATATTCATGATCGAATAATTTTTTTAAAAAATTCATTTATGTCATCTCCTATCTAGTATTTTATCAAATTATAACTTTAAAGTCTATTATTTATAGAAAAAACTAGAAATATTTCTAGTCTGTTTCAATTATTCCGTAAGTTCCTTCTTTTCTTTTATAGATAACATTTGTTTTTTTTGTATCTATATCTTTATATACAAAGAAATCATGATCTACTAAATCCATTTGCATTATTGCTTCTTCTTCGCTCATTGGTTTCATTTCAATTTTTTTTCTTTTTACTATTTCTTCTTTTTCTTCAATAGATTCTAATTCTTCAAATTTCATTTCTTTAGTTATATCTTTTTTTTGTTTCATCATTTTAGTTTTGTTTTTTCTTAGTTGTCTTTCCAATTTATCAGATGCTAAATCTATTGCTTTATATAAATCTTCGTTTCTTTCTTCACATCTTAACACTATTTTTTTTATAGGAATAGTTACTTCAACTATTTGTTCTAATCCCCTAATTTTTATTAGAACATTTGCTTTTATTTCTTCAGGCTTTTGAAAATATTTATCTAGTTTGCCTATTTTTTCAGTGATGTAATTCTTAATTGCTTCGGTTACTTCTACTTTTTCTCCTCTTATTATATATTTCATTTTTTTGCCTCCTTTTGTAAGTTTCCTTACATATTAATTATAACTTAAATTATTTTCTTTTTCAAGCAAACAAATTATTAAAAATTATTAAAAAGAAATGACTACAAAGTATTCATTTCTACAAGATTTTTTAATTCAACAACGTTTTTAGCTTGTAATCCTTTATCTGTTCTGACCATATCAAATTCCACATATTGTCCTTCAACTAATGTTTTATATCCTTCTGATAATATTGCTGAATAGTGAACAAATATGTCCTCTTTTTCATTATATTCTATAAAGCCAAATCCTTTTTCATTGTTAAACCATTTTACTTTTCCTCTTATCATATAAATCTCCCTTCTAAGTAAATCGCTTACAATTATATTTTACTATTCCAGGAGTATAATTTTCAATCTTTTTAAATCATCAAAATTCGACATTATTTTTAGATTATTGATAGATAAATCGCTATTTTATCGTTGATTGGGAATGTTAAGGATTTTTTTTCTATTTTACTTTTTTCTTCATTAAATAAATTTTTATTTAATAATTCTTTTTTAATAATATTGTTTATTTTTTTTATAGTATATATTTTGGTATCATCTATTTTTAATATTGTGCATAAGTTTTCTATTATTCTTCTTAATTCATCAGCAGTTAGTTCATAGTCTTCTTTCTTTTTATGAGCAAGTTCTTCATATTTTTCTTTATATCGCATACAATATTTTTCTAATTCACCTTTTTTAAATGTATATTTTTTTCCTTCTAGTTGATTAAATGCTTTCATTGTATCATTATAACCATAACTTAAATTTTTTCTAATTTGTTTATTGCTTACGATCATTTCTGCACCTAATTGATTGTTTGGTCTTATATATTTTATTTTAGCTTTCCCTGATATTTTTTTTCTTATTCCTATTGCTGCTAAATCAATTGCTATTATGTCATCAGCGCCTAATTGTATTGCAAAATCTATTGGCATATTATCATGATATCCACCATCTAAATATTCCTCATTTGCTATTTTTTTACTTTGAAATATGGGGTAAAAGCATGCAGATGCCATTAAATAATCAGATACATTTTCTTTTGTTAAATCTTTTTTTTCTAAATATTTAGGTTGCTTCGTTTTTTTATTTACAGTAACTAAACCAAAATTAATATTTGATTTAAAAAATTTATTTTTATTTAAATATTTATTTATATTATTTTCTAATGCTGATACATCCATTCCTTTATTTTTTATTATATTTCTTAAATATTCTAAAACAATAAAATCTTCATTTACTTTTTCAGTAAATAAAAAATTTATTTTTACATTTTTCCATAATTCTATTGCTTTTTTTTCTTCTTTTGCTGTTATAAATGCTCCATTTATAGCACCTATTGATGTTCCTGTTACAATATCAAAATTATACCTTAATTTTTTTAATGCTTTATATGCACCTATTTGATATGATCCTTTTAGACCCCCACCTGATAATACTAATGCTTTCATTTATTTTCTCCTACATAGAAACTTACTGTTTTATTTGTTATTTCATTTGAATTCATAATTGTTTTTATTCCAGTAAAATCAGAATACATTTTTATGTATATTCCATCTTTATAGAAAATATAATCTCCTATAAAATTCATTGTTTTATAATCTGTTGTTGTAAATAAATATATCAAATTTTTATCATTTCTTATCGTTTTATACACTTCAAATTTATCGTTCTTTTCTTTAACGTATATGGTTGTACCATAATTATTTCCTCTTATTTTTTTAATCATTACAAATTCATCAGTAGTTTCATATTCTTTAAATTTCATTTCTTTATTAACAGCATCATATGCATTTATATTTTGCCATTTTCCATCATAATATTTTATTCCAGAACTTATATTTCCTGTTCTTGTTATTGTTTTTTCTTTTAAATCTAATTGATATTGAATTTTACTATCTTTATCAAATAAATATACTGAATTTTCGATATTTCCTTGAATATATGCATCATATTTTATTGTATTATTACTTCCAAATATATCATATTGTCTTGTTTTTAAGTCAACTACATAAAATTCATTAGAATCGTAGTTATTATTATAATTAATTATTAAAAATTTATCATTTATAAAAGACTTTATTTTTTGATTATAAACATCTTTTTTAAATAATTCAATTTCTCTAAATGAAGTATTATCTGCTATTAATAGTCCTTTATAATTTGTTAAAGCAATATAATAATTTTCAGGAAAATTTGATTGGTAAAATCTTGTTTGCATACGCATAATTGGATTATCTAAATTGTCTTTATAATTATCTTTATTATATTCTGAAATAGTATTTAAAAATTCTTCAATTTTATTATTTTTATTTGTACTATAGTTCCATTCTACACCATTTGAAATACATATTAAATCAGTTATCACATTATTTTTTTTAAATATTGGTAAAACACATTCATTATTTTCATCTTTATAATACTTAATATCTTTAATTATTTTCTTTTCTTTTTTAAAATCTTGATATGTTTGAATATGAAATATATTATTTTCCGTTTTTAATTCTAAATAATAATTGTTTTCTTCTCCTTTAGTATTTCCTCTATAATCTTCTTTTATTTCAATATTATTAATTATATATGTTACTTCATGATGCTTTTTAAAGTAATTAAAACCAAATTCTAAAAAGAAAAGAAATATATATAGTATTGTTATTGATGTAAATATTTTTTTCATTTCATCACCTTATTTTCATACTCTTCTATTTCTTTTATTCTTCTTTGATGTCTTTCTTCAAATGAAAATGGTGTTTCCAAAAAAGCATCTATTATTTTTAGTATGTTATTATTCTTTGAACTTAATGCAATTATATTAGCATCATTATGCTTCCTTGTTAATGTTGCTTCTTCTATCGTTTCTACTTTAGCACATCTTATTCCTTTTACTTTATTTGCTATTATACTCATTCCAATTCCACTACCACATATTAGTATTCCTTTTTCATAATCTTGTTTATTTTCAAGCATCTGTAAAGCTTCTATTGGATAATCATCATCCTTATTATATTTATTGTTATAATCAATTACTTTATATCCTTTATTTTTTAAATAATCTTTTATTGTTTTCGATATTTCATAACCATTATGGTCATAAGATAGCCCTATTTGCATGTAGCTCCTCCTTCTTCATATAACTTTTTTAAGTCATCAATATTATATCTTTTATTTTCATTTAAATTTGCATCAGGATTATATTTTAAATATGCTTCCATATCTATTTCATCATAATTTATAATTACATTTGTTTTTCCTTTAGTTTTTTCTTTTGTTATTTCATAATCATAACTTCCAATTTCTTCTTTATAACTTTTATAACTATTTTCTATATTTTGCATTATTTGATTTAATATATTTGCTGTTTTTGCTTCAACATTTTCTTCTATTTCAATTTTATAAACTTCTTTATTTTTATAGTATATTTTATAATTTGTTAACAATGTATAATCTTTATTCATTGATTTTTTATTACATGTTATATATTCTTCTTTGTTAAATATTAAATATAACATAAATAAAATTACTATTCCTACTAAAATAAATTGTAATTTTTTCATATATTCACCTTCTATATATATTTTATCATAATAAAAAAAAAAAATATAGGTTTACTTCCTATATTTATTTATCTAGACCATATTTTTTATTAAATTTTTCAACACGACCTGTTTTTACTTTTTTACCTTGTGATCCAGTAAAAGCTGGATGACATTTATTACATACTTCAACGTGTAATGATTCTTTATTTGACATTACTTCAAATGTATTTCCGCATGCACATGTAACAGTTGTTTTTACGTATTTTCCCATTTTCATATCTCCTTCCGCCATGACTAAAGAAAGTCATAGAAAATTAATTCTTTCATATTATACCAATATAAATTTAAATTTTCAAGTGCTATTTAATATTTTCTAGTGTAAAATTGAGTAAATTTGCATATATCATATCATTTTGATTCTGTTTTAAATCAATATTCAATAATTCAATTTGATATTTTTGAGATATTACTAAATTATCTTTTGTTTTTGGACCAATTAGAATTATTTGTTCTTTAGAATATTTTTTTATAATTTTAATAAGATCATTTAGATTATCTTTATCTGATAGTGTTGTTATAAATATGATATCTGCTTTTATTAAATGATTTTTCATTAATTTTCCCTGAATCTTTTTATTTTCTTTTATATCATTTAATATATTATTTATTTCTGTTGTAACATTTATATTTTCTTCTAATAAATTTTTATTTGATAATTCCTGACATAATTTATCTATATATGATGGTTTCTCATAAATATTACTATTTCCTAAACTTAAAATATACATTTTTTCATCTTGATTAAATACATATATTAAAAAGGTTATAAAAACAATTGTCAATAATACAATTATTGTTTTAAATTTCATTTTAACCTCCAAAAAAGTAGGTTATATACCTACTTTATTATATTCTTCTAATTCTATATTAGCACCAACATTTTTTAATTTTTGATTTATATTTTCATATCCTCTTAATATATAATCAGCATTTTTTATAGTCGTTGTTCCATGTGCATATAAAGCTGCTAGTAAAAGACATGCACCTGCTCTTAAATCTGTTGCTTCAACTTCTGTGCCAATTAATTCATTTGTTCCTTCAATCAATAGTTTCCTTTGGTTTATTTTAATATTAGCACCTAATTTATTTAAATATTCAACATTATTAAATCTATTTTCATAAATTGTTTCTTCTACTATTGAACATCCTTTACATACTGATAAAAGTGCAACTATAGGTTGCTGAAGGTCTGTCGGAAATCCAGGATAAACTTGAGTTACTATATTTGTTGGGTGCATATTTGTATTTGCACTTATTGTTATACTATTTTTATTTACTATAGTCTTAATATTCATTTCATTTAATTTTGTAATCAACGATTCTAAATGTTCTGGGATTATATTTTCTATTTTTAAATTATCACCTACTAAAGCACCAGCGATTATATATGTCCCAGCTTCAATTCTATCTGGTATTACTTTTATTTCACCATCGTGAAGTTCTTTTACACCTTCTATTTTTATTCTATTAGTTCCAGCTCCTATTATTTTAGCACCTAAATTATTTAAAAAATCAGCTATATTTACAATTTCTGGTTCTTTAGCAACATTTTCTATAATAGTCGTTCCCTCTGCAAGTACAGAAGCAATTAACGTATTTATAGTTGCACCAACACTTGGAATATCTAAATATATTTTTGATCCAACTAATTTATTAGCTGTTATTGTATAACAATCATTTATTTCATTTACTTTAGCTCCTAATGCAGTAAAACCTTTTAATGTTTGATCAATAGGTCTTTTACCTATATTACATCCTCCAGGGAAATGCATTACCACTTTTTTTTCTCTTCCTAAAAGGGCTGCCATAAAATAGTATGACGCTCTTAATTTTCTTGATATTTCTTCAGGTATTGCATCATTAATCAAATTACTTGAATCTATTTCTAAATATTCCATTGTTTCTTTCATTTTAACATTTAAATGTTTTAATATTTCTTTTATATTTTCAATATCAGAAATATTTGGTACATTATATATTTTAACCTTTTTCTTCGTTAAAAGAGCTGCTGGAATTAGAGCAAGTGCAGCATTTTTGGCACCACTTATTTTAATTGTTCCTGTTAATTTGTTTCCACCTTCAATTTTAAATTCTTTCATTGTTACTTCCTTTCATCAATAAGATATGTTATTTTCCTATTTTTGTTATTATTTATAAGATTATATCACCATCTTCATTATACATATTTTGTATAATAATTGCAAGTTTTTTGTTAATAATCCTTATATATAAAAGGGAGTTATAATTTTTATTTAAATATATAAATTAGACCTATTAAAATTAAAGTAATTCCACCTATTATAGGTGCAAGAAAACCAACTTTTTTAGATATTTCATTTCCTAGTAAAATTCCTAAATATGTTATTATTCCTGCAGTAAGAGAAAATATAAATGATGATAGTAAGACATTATTTGTAATTGCTTTTATACCAATTCCAACAGAAAAACTATCTATTGATACAGCAAATGCAAAAAATAAGATTTCAACTATATTTCTTATTGGATTAAGATTTTCTTCTTTATTTAAACACATACTTATTCCAATGAATGTTAATATAATGCTTACTATTATATTAGGATTTATTTTAATTATATTTAAAATCACATTACCTAATAGATTACCAATCAAAGGCATAAATAAATGAAATAATCCTACTATTATTGAAATAGTATATTTTGTTTTATTTTCAATATTTTGTGTTCCATATGCTAAAGATAAAGAAAAAGCATCCATGCTTAAGCTCAATGCGATTATAAATACCATATTGTCACCTAAAAAAATGTATGCTTTTATTTATTCTTTATGAATATTTTTCTATTATCTCTTTTACCAATAATTTATATTCAACATCTGATGACTCCTCTGCTTCCAATAAACATAATGGTGGGAATAAAACGCACCACCAGTTGTCACCTTTTGCTTTATTTAATGATATTAATAATGATTCATATTCTCCTTCATTATAATTTATTCCTTTATAATTTTTGGTAGGAAAGTAATTTTTTCCAAAATTAACGTTATAATTTAAACTAGTGTCATTATTTTGTAAAGTATTTTCTACTTGTTCTTTTATAGTATCTAAATTACTTACAATAATATTTCTAGCATCTTTTACATTTGATGCATCTTTTAACAAATCATATAATTCTTTTTGAACAGTTTTAGCTACATCCATTTTTATTCTTTGATCTTCAATACTATTTGAATTAGCAAGAATTCTAAATCTTATTGCATCATCTGGTATTACCTTTTTTTCCATGTATGATCCTATAAAAATATAAGATGTTATTATCAACACTATTATTACTACATTACGCATTTTATCATCTCCAATTATTTTATGAGATGATTATTTATTTTTATACATTATTTATGATATGTTTCATTATTTTTTATTTTAAAGGCTCTATATAATTGTTCTAAAAACATAACTCTAAATAATTGATGGGGAAATGTTTGTTTTGAAAAAGATAATTTATAATTACTTCTTTGCTTTATTTTATCACTTAATCCATAAGATCCACCTATTACAAAATCAATATTAGAATTATTAATTAATATATTATCTATTTTGCTAGACAATTCTTCACTCGTTAACATATTTCCGTTTATTTCTAATGTAATAACGTAGTCTTTATCATTAATATTTTTTAAAATATTTAGACCTTCTTTTTCGATTCCATTGATATTTGGTTCATCATCTATTTCAATTACATTTAATTTTGTATATTTTGATAATCTTTTTATATATTCTTTTATTGCCTCTTTATAAAAGTTTTCTTTAACTTTTCCTACACATATTAATTTTATCATACTGTTACTAATTCCGTTTCTTCGTTTTGGGATGCTAATAATAATTGAATAGTTGTATTTTTTATTATTTCATTTGTGGTATCATAAGCTTTTTCTTTAGTATTATTTTCTTCACTTAAATGTGCTAAATAAATTTTTTCTGTATCAGGTCCTATTAAATGTTTTAAATAATAAGCTGTTTCATCATTTGATAAATGTCCTCTTGAACTCAATATTCTTTGTTTCAAGTGATATGGATATTTACCAGTCATTAATTTTTCAACATCATGATTGCTTTCTAATACATAGATATTTTTATTTCTTAATTTTTCATAATTTTTTTCATGTATGTATCCAGTATCTGTTATGTAAACAATAGATTTATTATTTTCGGTTAATATATAGCCATTACATTCTACGTCATGTGATAATTTAACTGTTTCTATTAACAAAGTATCTAATTTTATTTCATCTTCTAGAAATTCATAGTCAAATAAATCTAATTTTAATTCACGATACATTTCTCTTGATAAATATACTTTAGATTTATATTTTTTTACAAATACTCTCAATCCTGCTACATGGTCAACATGTGTATGAGTTATCAATATAGTATCAATATTTTTAGGATCAACATTTATCTGTTTTAATCTTTTTTCTATTGATATTGACGTCAAACCAATATCAATTAAAATATTATGATTATTTGTTTTAATATAACATGAATTACCTTTTGATCCACTTGCTAATATACTAAGTTGCATTTGTTTCCTCTTCTGTTGTAAAATTTTGAAATGTACTAGTATTTTTCTTGAAAGCAAGATTTATTGTAGCTGTGCTTCCATTTCTATGTTTTGCGATTATATATTCCATTTTAGCGGTATATTGATCGATTGAATTTTGTCTTTTATAATAGTCATCACTATAAAGGAATGCAACTAAATCAGCATCTTGTTCAATTGATCCAGATTCTCTTAAATCACTTAATCCTGGTCTTTTATCTTCTCTTCCTTCAACACTTCTTGATAATTGAGCCATTGCTATTACAGGAACATTTAATTCTAATGACATCGTTTTTAAACTTCGTGATATATCTGATACTTCTTGTTGCCTGTTATTTGCATATCCTGGTCCTGCAGTTATTAATTGCAAGTAATCTATTAAGATTAATCCAAGATCCTTATATTGTGATTTTAATCTTCGACATTGACTTCTTATTTCCCTTATTGTTATTCCCGGAGTATCACCTATAAATATTTTAGAATTACCTAATCTTGAAAAAGCTTCATTTAATTTTTTCCAATCTTGATTTTCCAATTGGCCTGTTTTTAATTTATTGTTATCAATTTGACCAACTGATGAAATCATACGCATCGCTAATTGTTCAGCTGTCATTTCTAAATTATATATTATTACAGATTTTCCAGAATTAATAGCTACATTTGTAGCTATATTTAATCCCATTGCTGTTTTACCCATACCCGGACGTGCTGCTAATATTGTTAATTCACTTCCATGCAATCCAGCTGTCACTCTATCTATTTCATTAAATCCAGTTGATATACCTGTTATTGTTTTTTGATTTTTCACTAATTCTTCAATATTTTTTTGAGTTGATGTTAATACTTCTTGAATAGTTCTAAATTCTGATCCTTTTTGACTTTGAGCAACATTACATACTTCCTTTGCTGCTCCATCTAATATATCTGGTACGCTTAATGTTGAATTATAACAATCGTTAGTTATTTTTGTTGTAACAGCAATCATTCTTCTTAATAAATAATTTGATTCAACTATATTTATATATTCATCTATATTAGCAGCTGTTGGTATAAAGTTTTCTAATTCACTTAAGTAATCTATATCACCTACTTGTTTTAATACTTTTTGTCTATCCAATTCAGCTGATAATGTTGTTATATCTACAATTATTCCTTTATCATTTAATATTTTCATTGCCTCAAATATTTTTGCATGATTATCATTATAAAATTCATCTTTTGTTAATGAATCTGTACATTTTTGAAGCGCATATTTACTCATTAACATTGCAGATAAGACTGATTTTTCAGCATCTTGATTGTTTGGTTCAACTCTTGTATTCATTTGTACCTCCTATTTTTTTAATTCAATTTTTAAATTTGCTATTACTGTTTTATGTAATTCTATTTTAATGTTGTGGAATCCTAATGAACTTATTTGATGATCCATAATTATTTTCTTTTTATCCACTTTTATTCCTTTTTGTTCTAGAGAAGATGCTATTTGTTTAGTACTGATAGTTCCGAATACTTGATCATTTTTGCCTGTATTTACTTTAAATGAAAGTGTTAATTTCTCGATTTTTTCTTTATTCTTTTTAGCTTCTTCTATTTTAATATTTTCTTCTCGTTCTTTTTTATTATTATCCAATTTTAATTTATGCATATTTTCTTCATTTGCTGGTACTCCTAAACCATTCTTTACTAAATAATTCATTCCATAACCATCTTTTACTTTTATTACTGTTCCTTTTTTTCCTTTTCCTTTTACATCTTCTGTTAAAATTATTTGCATTTTTTTCACCTCTTTATTAGTTCTATTAATTCTTGTTTTACTTCTTCTAATGTAGTACCTGTTAATTGAGCTGCTGCTTCATTTTTATGACCACCACCATTTAGAGATTGCATTATTTTTTTTACATCATAGCTTCCTAATGATCTTGCACTTATACTTACTTCATTTGTTTCTGTTCTACCAATTGTGAATGCTGCTTCGATTTTATCTAAAGTTAATAAGTCCTCGGATATTTCAGCCAATTCATTTCTATAGTATACTTTATTATCTAAGACACATATTGCTACATCTTTGGTTATCATAAAGCTTTTTTTGATTAGTTCATTTCTTTTTAGGTAAGCTTCTCTACTTTCTTTTAGTATTTTTCTTTTTAGAATTTGATTTGCTTTATTGCGTGCTAGAAAAGCTGCTGCCTCATATGTTTCGGCTGTTGTTTTTGTATTAAAATTATTGGTGTCTATTTCCATTCCAGCGAGCATTATCGTTGATATTAAGCTATCTGGTTTATAATTTAATTCTTTTAAATAATTTACCATTATTTCAACAACACTTGATTTTGCTGGATCAATATGTTCTATTTTGGCTTTTGTTATATATCTTTTATTTGTACTATGGTGATCTATTATTATTACATCTTTACATATTTCTAAAACTTTTTCATCTTCTAATAATCCCGGAATTTGTGTATCTACTATTATTAGTAGTGTATTTTCATTTATTATTTTTTTATTTAAAGTTTTTGTTAAATATATTGTTTTATTATATCTTTTTAGATAGAATATTGCTTTTTCTATCGATGGGTTATTTGCTTCGGCATCTAAGTATATATAACAATCTTTGTTATATGATTTTACAATTTGAAACATGCATACTGCTGATGCTAGAACATCTAGATCGGCATTTTTGTGTCCCATTATAACTATATTGTCATGTTTTTCTATTTCATGGATTATTTGATTTAATTTTTTATGCACAAAATCACCTCTTATTAATTATACTATATTTTTAGTTTTTTTAAAACGGTTTATTTAATTAAACCGTTTTCTTTTAATATATTATATATGCAAGAATAACTCCTTGTATGATAGAATTTACAAAACTTTCTTATACTTGCATTTGATCTTTTATAAAGACTTACTATTTTTTGTTTTTCTGATTCTGTTAATGCATTAACTGGCTTTCTGTTTTTATTTCCATGTTCTAATGTAAACTTATTATCTAGAATGTCATTTTTTAGTTTAAAAAGATATTTCACATTGTAACCTGTTAATGTTGATATTTCTTCGTATGTCAAGAAAGTGGTACCATCTAATTTTTTTTTAATTAGTTCAACTGCTTTTGTTTTGTCTTTCATAAATATCACCATAATAATTATATTATAAAAGTATTATTTTTGCAAGATAGTATGCTTAATTATGTTTACATTTTACAAAAAAAAACTAGAAAATCTAGTTTTTATTCAGCATTTGTTGTTATTTTTAAGTCAAACTTAATACTTCCACCTGATGCATTGTTTTCGCAGTCAACATCTTGACCTTCAACTCACATATAAATTCTAATTTTTGTAATTCCTGCTTTTAATGTGAATAGGTTTTGATTATCAGCGAATGAGTCAGTTGTTTTGATTGTTGGTGTAACATCTTGAAATTTTGTTGTATCTGATGAATCACTTTGCAATATATCTTCAGCTTTTGTAATTGTATTTATTAATCCTTTATAAGCTAATGCTGTTACACTATTTTGTAATGTATCAATTCCATAAACATCTTTTGCTTGCGCTACGCCTGCTGCTGTATGTACATTATAGTTTTGTTCCCATAATGTTACTGCTGACGCTGCACCTGTATTCAATGCTTGAATATCCGTTAAAGAAGATCCATCAGCTATATTACCTAAATTAACGAATGCAATTCTACTTGCATTTTTAATACCAATATCATCAACTTAATTAGTATATCATAAATTGTCGTTTTATGTAAATGATATTTATTATAAAAAAAGCAACCTTTATTGATTGCTTATTTTTTGACCTAATTCTTTAATTTTTCTTAATCTATGGTATATACCAGATTTTGTTAGTTTCGTACTTGTTTCAATACTTATTATTTCGCTTAATTCCTGTAATGAACTTTCTGGGTATTTTAAACGATATGTTGCAATTAATTTATCTTTTTCATCTAGTAAATCAAACATATCTTTTTCTTTTAATTTTTCTATTATTTTAACTTCATTTTGAGCAGACTGAATCATTTTTTCAACATTTGCTTGTTCACAATTGTTTAATCTATTTGTCATATTTTTATGATCTCTATATATTCTTATATCTTCATAATATAGTAATGCATTACTTGCACTTATTAATCTCAAAAAATCACTTATTTTTTCTGATCCTTTGATATATACCATATATCTACTTTCTCTTTGTAAAATTTTACTTCCTAAATTATATTTATTTAACAATTTATTTATTTGGTTTGCTTTTTCTTTAGTTGGTACTAAAAATTCTAAATGATATCTTGATTTTTTGGGATCGTTTATGCTCCCACAACCCAAAAATATTCCTCTTATATATGCCCTTAGTGTTTCTTCATCATCATATATATATTTACTAGTTATATTGTTTTCTATTCCTAATGTTTCTAATATATTATCGATATTTTTAGTTATTTCTAATATGTATAAATATTTTTTTTGAAAATTAAATCCTTTTCTTACTGTTATTTTTACATTTATATCAAATATTTGTTTTATTGTATAAAATATTTTTCTAGCAACTGATGCATTTTCTGTTGTTATTTTTATTGTTGTATCAATTTCAGCTGTTGTTGTTATAAGCGCTGATAATTCGGCTATATTTTCTGCTTCAGTAAAATCTAATTTACTTACTTCATTTTTAACTTCTGATGTAAATGACATATCAGCACCTGTTAATTATACTTGTTGCTGCTATTGTTCCCTCTGCTGCCGCAGTTGTTAATTGGTAAACATCTTTTTTTATACAATCTCCGCAAGCATATATACCATTTATATTTGTTTCCATTTTATTGTTTACTTTTATATAACCATTTTCTGTTTCTAAATTTTCTATCTTAATTACAGCAGGTATTTGACCTATAGCGACAAATAATGCTTTTATATCATATTTATTCTTATCAGTTTCAATACTTTCTAAATAACCTTCTTTGGTATTTAGCTTAGTAATTATTTCATTTGGCATAAGGAAAACATTTTGTTTTTGTTTTAATTCATTTATTAAATAGTTTTCTGCTCTATAATTTTCACTTCGATGGATTAGGTAAACTTTAGAACATATATTTGATAAATATAATGCTTCCTCAAATGCTGTATTACCACCACCTACTACGGCAACTTTCTCATTTTTAAATAAATTTCCATCACATGATGCACAGAATGATATACCTTTCCCAATTAATTCATTTTCATTTTGAAGACCTAATATTCTAGGTTTTCTTCCTGTTGCTATAATAATATTTTTTGTTAAATATATATTATTATCGGTTACAACTTCCATATTTTTGATTTCTTTTACTTCTTCTTTTATTATTTGTATTTCTAAATTATCTATTTGGTCTAATATTTTTCTTATTAAACTAAATCCATCTATTTCTATAAAACCAGGATAATTTTTAATACTATTTGTTTTTAATATTTGACCACCTGGCATACTTTTTTCAATTATTACAACATTTTTGCCTGCTCTTTTTAGATAAATAGCTGCTGTTAAACCAGCTATACCAGCTCCTATTACTATGCAATCAAAATTTAATTTCACCTACTCTAGCCTCCTTGTATAAATTTTCGAATCTAGATGTTTTTTTAGCTTTTATAATCATTATCAAACCAATTATTATCATAATTATTGATACTAATTGGGCGATTTTAATTGGTCCAAGCATTAAAGCATCTTGTCTCAATATTTCAATTAAAAATCTTACTATTCCATACCATATTAGATATGTTCCTGTTAATTCTCCTACTTTTGTATATTTTTGTTTTCTTATTATTAATAAAATTATTAAACCTATTACATTTAGTAATGATTCGTATAAGAATGTTGGATGATAGTAAACACCATTTATTTTCATACCTTCTATTATAAATTCTGGTATAAATAGTGATTTCAATGTTTGATATGTTGTTATTGGGCCATATGCTTCTCCATTCATAAAATTACCCCATCTACCAATTATTTGACCTAATATTAAACCTACTACAATAATATCAAGTAACAATAATTCATTTACTTTATATTTTTTTGTATAATATGTTATAAATAATAGTCCTCCTATTATTCCACCATGAATAGCAAGTCCACCTTCCCATATTCTGAAAATTCCAAGTAAATCATTTTGATATTCATGAAAATTAAATGCCACATAATATAGTCTTGCTCCTATTATGGCACATATAATTGTATAAAAGAAAAGATTGTTTAAAAAATCTTCTGTAAATCCTTTCTTTTTGCTTTCTCTTAATATTACATATGATGCAGATAGTATTGCAAATAACATTATTATAGAATACCATCTTATTTCAATAAATCCTAAGTCTAATAATACTTTATTCATAAATTTTCCTTTCTTATCATACTATTTTTCTTTTAATTCAAATAAAATATCTCTTAATTCTGTTGCTCGTTCAAAATCAAGATTTTTTGCTGCTTCTTGCATTTCTTTTTCAATTTTAATTATCATGTTTTCTTTATCTTTTTTAGTTAATTTTTTTTCTTCTTTAGTTGTATCTATATTACTTATTATATCTCTTATTTCTTTAATAATTGTTTTTGGTACAATATTATGTTCTTGATTATATTTTTCTTGAATATTTCTTCGTCTTTCAGTTTCTTTAATAGCTAAATTCATCGAATCACTTATTGTATCTGCATACATTATTACTTTTCCATTTGCATTTCTTGCAGCACGTCCAATTGTTTGAATTAAACTTCTTTCACTTCTTAAAAATCCTTGTTTATCAGCATCTAATATGGCAACTAAACTTACTTCGGGAATGTCAAGACCTTCACGCAACAAATTTATTCCTACTAAAACATCATATTTTTTTAATCTTAAATCCCTTATTATTTTTAAACGATCCAATGTTTTTACTTCACTATGAAGATATGCCACTTTAATACCTACTTTTTCTAAATATTTTGTTAATTCTTCGGCCATTCTTATTGTTAGTGTAGTTATTAAAACTCTTTCATTTTGTTCTATCCTTATGTTTATTTCATTTATTAGATCGTCAATTTGATTTTTCGATTTTCTTACTTCTATTAATGGATCTAATAATCCTGTTGGTCTTATTATTTGTTCTATTATACGATTATTAGATTTTTCTATTTCATATTCTGCTGGTGTTGCTGATAAATATATTACATTATCAAGTTTGCTTTCAAATTCTTCAAATTTTAATGGTCTGTTGTCTTTTGCTGATGGAAGACGAAAACCATAATCTACCAAAACTTGTTTTCTTGCTTGATCACCATTATACATTGCTCTTACTTGTGGAATAGTTACATGTGATTCATCAATTACTAAAAGAAAATCTTTTTTAAAAAAATCTAATAATGTTGTTGGTGTTTCTCCAGGGCCTTTTAAAGCAAGATGTCTGGAATAATTTTCAATTCCATGGCAAAAGCCTGTTTCTCTCATCATTTCTATATCATAATTTGTTCTTTCTTTTAGTCTTTGATATTCTAATAATTTATTGTTATTTTTAAAATATTCCAATCTATCCTCTAATTCCTTTTCAATATTATTAATAGCTTTTTCCAATTTTTCTTCGCTTGTTACGAAATGACTTGCAGGAAATAAAGAAATTGATTTTTTATTTTCTTTTATAACTCCTGTTACTATATCATAAGTTGTTATTCTATCAATTATATCACCAAAAAACTCTATTCTAACACCTTCAGTATGTTGGTTTACTGGTATTACTTCAATTGTATCTCCTTTAGCTCTAAATGTTCCTCTTTTAGGATCTATATCATTTCTTTCATATAACATTTCTACTAATTTTTCTAATACATCATTTCTATCAATTTCATCATTTACCGCAAGTGTTAGCATCTTTTTTTCATATTCTTCTATTTCACCTATACCATAGATACATGATACCGATGCAACTACTATTGTATTTGTATACCGTAAAAGGGCCGATGTCGCATAATGTCTTAATTCATCTATTTCATCATTAATTGAGGCATCTTTTTCTATATATGTATCAGATGATGGTACATAAGCCTCTGGTTGATAATAATCATAATAAGATACAAAATAACATACATGATCATTTGGAAATAATTCTTTTAATTCTGAATATAATTGTCCAGCAAGAGTTTTATTGTGTGCAAGTACTAATGTTGGTTTATTTACTTCTTTTATTACATTAGCAATTGTAAATGTCTTACCTGTTCCTGTTGCACCTAATAAAACCTGATTCTTTTTTCCTTCTTTTATACCGCTTACTAATTTTTCTATTGCTTGTGGTTGGTCACCTGCTGGTTTATATTTTGATATAAGGTTATACATGGCTACCTCCTTTTTATATTGTATCATTGTTTAGTCTTTTTAACAATAAAAAACCAAAGACATTTGTATCTTTGCTTTTATTATTTTTTTACTTCTTTTTTACCCATTATATCTTCATCAAATAATAGTCTTATATCTATATCCATAACAAGTGAAAATCGCCAGAGTGTTCCTAATGAAAATGTTTGAAAATTTTTACTTTCAATGTTAGATATAAATTGAGTTGAATATGCCATTTTATGTGCAAGTTGTTCTTGGGTTAATCCCTTTATTTTTCTTTGTTTCTTCATATTATTACTTACCAATTCGTAAACATAATTTTCATTTGTTCTATCAAACATAGTATCACCTAAATTTATTTTCTCATTACGAAGAATGCAATTCGATATATAATTCTTTTAATATTAAAAAAGATACAAATGATAAATTTGAAGATGATGATTATTTCGATAATGAAGAACCAAAATATATTGTTAAAAAAATTCCTAAAGAAAGATACTTAATTGTATTTTGATGCTTATTAATTTATATTATACAACTAAAAATATCATTGAAAATACAAGCTATAATAATACTATATTAAACAATATTTACTATAATACTTCACTAGACATTTTTAAAATATCAATTTTAATGTTTGTATTTATAACATTTCTTTTTCTATTATATCTATTTATTTTTAGTTAACTTTTTTTACTTGAGCATCTGTAAATAAAATTTTTGACATTTTTATCACCACTTCCTTATATTATACATCAAGACATAATAAAAACCTATAAAGTAGGTCTCTCTTTTTTTGAGAGTCCACCTTACAGGTTACATTTTAAATTGCATACCTATTTTTTTTCATTTTCTATATATTTAATTATTTTATTTTGATTAATAATTATTTTTTCCATTTGATCATGTAGTTCTTCTAAAATTAATTCACTTTTTAAGTCAGTTTTATAATCATTTTGTGATCTTATTCTATCTTTTTTAGCTGCTCTATTTTGACTCATCATTATAATTGGAGCCTGAATTGCTGCTATACATGATAACAATAAATTTAATAATATAAATGGATATTCATCTATTTTTATTACACATAAATTTAATAAAATCCATAATATTAAAAATAACAAAAATCCTAAAATAAATGGCCAACTTCCAGCAAATGCTGTAATTTTATCTGCAATCTTGTCACCAATCTTTTCGTTTAATTCATCTTCCTTATCAACATCAATTGCAATGGGTTTATCTATTAATAATTCAATTAATTCATCTTCATTTAATGTATCTAAATTTTGATTTAATAGCATTTTTACTATTTCTTTTTTTGTTTTTTTCTTTTCCATTTTGCACCTTATTTTTCTACACATTTACCATTTTCATCAACACTAGAATCTAATATTTCATCCTTTGTTAATGATTTTACTATTTCTTTATAATCAGTACTATTTAAATTTAATTCTGCAATTATGGTAATCCTATTTCCATTTTGAGTAACTTTACATGTCTTATATTGATCATTTATATTATCACACCCAGAATTATAATATATTAATTGTTTTGTCATATCAGTATCAATTATAAAATTAATTTCCAAAGTTTCAATTATTCTTTTAACACCTATTCCATTACTTTTTAAATAGTATTCTCTTTTATTTACTATATTAGCACCTACTTCATTAGGATTATCTCCTATTTCTTTATCAGGTTCAATTATATGTTCTACATAATATCTTGTGTATTCTTCAGTTCTTACACATGTTATTTTATTTTCTTTATTACATCCTGTTATTAATACAATAATTAATAACATTATGATTTTATTTTTCATTCTGTCCTCCTATTTTTGAATATACTACAAATATTCTTTCAATTATTTATATTTTTTTCATATATTTAATTGAGGTGATATTATTTATATTAAATCTTTTATTATTTTTTCTTTTTTGGGTTTCATGTTTGAAAGTTTTGTTTATAAAGTTACTTCTTCAAACCAACATAGTGGAGCATTATTTGGTCCATACACATTAGTTTATGGTGTTGGATTTACTTTAAATTTATTCGTATATAATGCATTAAATTTAAATATTAATTTTTTAAATATTTTATTATATTATTTATTATTTTGTCTTGGCGCAACTATATGTGAATTTTTATTTGGTCATATAATTAAATTAATGTTTCATACTGATTTATGGGATTATAGTTCATATAAAGATTGTATTGGAAAATATATATGCATTAAATACTTTTTCTTGTGGGGATTAATTAGTTTCTTCATTATATTTTTCGGCTACAATTTTTTAACTAATTTTTTTAATCTAATTTCATATAAATTTAGTTTATTTATTGTTTTGATAATGACTATTGATTTAATTTTTTCTTTGAAGAAAAATTTTTAATATTTATTATAATAAATAAAATTGTTGATAAAATTGATAATACGTATGATATTTTTCTTATAAGTGTTAATTCATACTTAATTTTAATGTTATTTTTTCCTTTGTTTATATATACCCGAACCATTCCATTAGAGCCTTTTTCTATTTTAGAATTATCACTTGCTTTATAACCTTTATAATAAAGTAATGGCAATTCTAAATATGTATTATCATCTGAATTTTTATAATTTATATTCAGTATTGTACCTTTTCTTGTAAATGTTGATTCTACATTATTATTGGAAGTTATGATTTCTCCTCTTTCATAATATTTATTAATATCTACATTTTTGGGTATATATTCACCAGCCATTATATTATATTTATATTCGTTAGTTGTCGTATCATATCTATATGTATAATATGTTCCAATTGAAAAAGTAAATAAAGTAAACAATATTATTACTGGTATTTTTTCTGCCTTTACATTTTCTGAAAAACCAAATAAAAACAAAATTGTTATTGGAAGATATAAACGCCATGGAAACTGAATAATACCTAATATTTTTCCAAATATTTCCCAAGGAAAAATATTAGTTGTTGCAATTAATAACACAAAACCAAAAATTAAACAAAATATTTTAAATGAAAAATTATTTGTTTTTTTGAAAGCATATTTTATAAATAAATATATAAATATAATTCCTATTCCTTGAGGAATCCATGGTTCTTGACTCGATGGAATTTCTATTATATTTAATAAAGGTGATACTGTACGTGTTTCTATTAATTCACCATTTGTATAATTTGAATAATTAAAACTATCACTTTTCATCATTTCTAATAATGGAAATATAAAAAAAGATGTAATTAATATACTAAAAATACCAGATTTAATTAAATTTAAAAGTCGTGATTTATTAGAAAATATTTTTTTTATGTTTATTAAACAAAATATAAAAATTACAATGAGTGCGAATAAAATACTTATTAAATGACTTAATACTATTCCTACTAGACCAATTGTTAAATATTTCCAATTTTTTTCTTCACCATATATAATTTCATATAGTCCTAATATAAGAAATGGCCAAAATATAAATGTAATTGTTTCTCCTAAAGCAGCTCTTACCCACATATCAGTTATTCTATATGAACTCATCAAATATATTATTGATGTAATTAATGCCGATTTTTCTGATTTAGTAATTTTATTTATACAAAAATACATTGAAAATGGAATCGCTATAGTTATGAGAACTAATAAGATTTTATACGATGCAATAGTAGTTAAATTTAATAAATGCAATATTGCAGGAAGATAAAGAAAAAAATCTGGATAAAAAATTCCACTTGCATATCCATAATTATTTAAATATCCTGGATATATTAATACTGGGAATGTTCCATTTTTAAGTCCATCTGTTATTCCTTCTATTCTTGATAGATGAAAAGTTATATCATGACCAATAAATATTCCTTTAAATAAAGTTGGAATTAGAGCAATAATTATAAATATAACTAAAAATACTAAATATTTTTTATTCTTCATTTTTTACCTTCTTTGTTTACATATTTTTTTATAATATATTTTTTAATTTTCTTACCTTTTTGATATCAAATTAATATATTCTTTGGGAATATTAATTTCTAAAAGAATATCTTTTTTTGTTATAGGATGAACGAATTCCAACTTATTTGCTGTTAAACACATTTGTTTGACAGAATTATACTTTGGATTATATTTTTTGTCACCAACTATTGGATGCCCAATATCTTGCATGTGAACTCGTATTTGATTTTTTCTCCCTGTTAATATTTGTATTTCAAGTAAAGAATATTTATCAGTTATTTCTATTGGCTTATATTTTGTAATAGCTAGTTTACCTGTTTTATCTTTTGATGAATATGTTAATAATGTTTTTGTTTCTTTTAAATAACTTTTTATTTCACCTGTTTTATTAACTTTTCCTGATACAAGTGCAACATAATATCTTTTTACATTTTTCCAATTATTTTGAAGTAATTCTTTTATTTTAATTGATTTTGCAAATAATACTAATCCGCTTGTTTCTTTATCTAATCTATGAACAATAAATATTTTATTACTTTTATGTTTTTTTTGTTCGTACATTAACACTTCATGATATAATGTATTTTCTTTTTCTTTTTCAGTTGCTATTGTTAATAAATTGTGTGGTTTATCAATAACTATCAAATATTTATCTTCATATATTATTTTTAATTTTTGCATAATTTCACATCCATATTTATTTTATCATAATTTAATAAAAAGAACGAATATTTTCGTTCTAATTTTTATATATTTTAAATATAACTTGATACATTGTATCTAAATCAAATTCTTCTGTTTCAATCTGATAACCATAGCTTTCAATAACATCATTACATTCTCTTATCGCTTTAATAACATCACGCATTTGTTTTGGTTGTTCTGGTTGTACTTCTTGTTCTGGTTCTTCTTCCTCTATAAATTCGACATCATCATCATTTATTTCTTGTCCAGCAAAATCATTATGGATTATAGGGTTAAAATTATCTAAATCAATTTCCGGTGATTTTGTTTCTTCTTCCTCATGTTCTATGTTTTCATTAACTTCGTTTACTTTTTCTTCTGGAACATCAATTTGATCAATCTTCATTTCTGGTAATTCATCTATTTGTGTAGGTTCTTCTTGGGGATTAGAAATTTTTATTTCATTAGGATTAGAAATTTCTATTTCATTTATGTTGAAATTCATTGGTGAAGATGTTGATTCTTTAGTAGGCTCATTTTCTTCTTGAGGGAAAAAATTAAAAAACTTATGAGTCATAGGTTGGGACTCAATATTCATACCATTTTGTTCTTCAACTTTAAAATCATTTTTTTTATTTGATTCTTCAGATTTTGTTACTTCATTAACACCTGGAGTAGAATTTGGTTTTAGCAAATCTTCTATATTTACAGGTGGCTTTTCTTTAAATATTTCTTCTGATTTTTCTTCTATTTTATTGATATCAACAAAACTTGGATTCACTTTTGTTTCAGGTTCAGTTATTTTTTCTTCTTTATTTTCTATTATTAAATTATTACTTGGTATATTTTTATCCATTTCGATCATTTCCCCTTTTTCATCTACTATTTTTTCAATTTCTTCATCTGTTTGTCTTACTGTTAATCTTTGATTAATTATTTTTTCTAACATTCGTCTTTGATCTTTTTTATCATACAATCTTAAAAGCAATCTTGCATGTCTTTCTGAAATTTTATTATTTAATAAAGCATTTTTTACTTCATCATCTAATTTTAACAATCTTATTTTATTTGCAATTGTTGATTGTTTTTTACCTAATTGTTTTGATAATTCTGCTTGCGTTAGATCACCAATTTGTAAAATTTTTTCATAAGACATACCTTCTTCTATTGGTGATAGTTCTTTCCTTTGAATATTTTCAATCAAAGCAAGTTCAGCTGTTTTTTTATCATCAGCATCTATTACAATAGCCGGTATTTCTTTTAAACCAATTGATTTACATGCTTTATATCTTCTTTCACCAGCAATTATTTCATATTTGTCACCCAATCTTCTTACAGTTATTGGATTGATAATCCCATGCTTATTTATTGAGTCTGCTAGTTCATCAATATTTTCATCACTAAATACAATTCTTGGTTGCATTCTATTTGGAAGCACATTTTCTATATTAATATTGGTTATTTTTTTTTCTTCCATATAACAACTCCTATATTCTAATACATTTATATCATACTACAAATAAAAAAATATTTCAACATTTTGGGAAATATTTTGGGAAATAATTTTAAAATTTAAAATTTCTTATAAAATAAAGGATCTCAATTATTTCCCGGGAAATAAAAACTCATAGTGGTTTCTTTTTAATAACACTATAAGCTCTTGGATATTTTTTAGGTGTTGAACTTATTTTTTCAAATTTGAGCAGTTTTCTTTCGCTTCTTTCAAAAGGTAATTCAAAATCTATTTCTGATACTTTTTTAATTTTTAATTCTTTTTCATTATTAAAATATTCTATTTGATTTCCTTTCATTGCTACAAAAAATTTACCTATTTTTACTAATCTAATTGAACACTCTAAAAGGATACTTAAACTAGCAACAGCTCTTGCAGTAACTAAATCATATTTTTCTTCATTGATACGAGAAAATTCTTCTGCTCGCGTACATATAGCTTCTATATTTGTTAAATTTAATTCTTTTATCACATCATTTAAAAATATTATTCTTTTATTTAATGAATCTATTAATGTTACATGTAAATGAGGAAATACAATTTTTAATACAATACCTGGAAAACCAGCTCCACTTCCTATATCGCATATAGAATTTATTTTATTCAAATCAATAATTTTATTTATAGTTAAACTATCATAAAAATGTTTTAAATAAAATTCTTTTTTATCTGTAATACCAGTTAAATTCATTACTTTATTTTTTTTTATTACTAAATTATAATATTTTTCTAATTGTTCTAATTGATTTAAAGATAATTCAATATTTATTTTTTTTAATTCTTCAATAAAATCATTTATTTCCATTTGAATATTCCTTTTTTATATATATAGATAACAATGATATATCTATTGGATTAACACCACTTATCCTTAATGCTTGAGCAAGAGTTTCTGGTTTTACTTCTTTTAATTTTTGTTTTGCTTCGCTTGCTAAATTTATTATTTTGTCATAATCTATATCATTTGGAATTCTTTTTGATTCCAATTTTTTATAATCAACTACTTCTTTATTAACCTTATTTATATATCCTTCATATTTAATATTAATTTCAACATTTTCCTTTATTTCTTTTGAATATACGTCCAAATTAATAAAATGTTCTATATTTTCTATTTTTACTTCTGGTCTTTTAAGTAAATTATATAAGGAAATTCCATCTTTTAATGTAGATGAATTAATTTTTTCTAAATAACTTAAAACATCTTGTTTAGGCGTTATTTTTGTTTGTTGCAAAAGATTCATTAATTCTAATTCTTGGTTCTTTTTTTCAAGATATTTATTATATCTTTCATCAGATACTAAACCTATCCTATTACCTATCGGCATTAATCGCTCATCTGCATTATCACTTCTTAATAATAAACGATATTCTGCTCTTGATGAAAGTAAACGATATGGATCCTTTATTCCTTTTGTTATTAAATCATCAATTAAAACACCAATGTAAGCTTCATTTCTTTTTAAAACAAGAGGTTCTTTGTTTTCTAATTTTAATGATGCATTTATTCCAGACATTAATCCTTGACATGCAGCTTCTTCATAACCAGATGTACCATTTATCTGACCTGCTGTAAATAAATTTTCTATTATTTTTGACTCTAAATTTGCTTTCATTTGTGTTGGATAAATAGCATCATATTCTATTGCATAAGCATATTTTAATATTTTAGCATTTTCTAATCCTGGTAAAGAATGAACCATTTGTTCTTGTATATCATAAGGCATACTTGTTGAAAAGCCCTGTAAATAAATATCATCATAGTATAAGCTTTCTGGTTCAAGAAATAATTGATGTCTTTCTTTATCTTTAAAACGCATTACTTTATCTTCAATTGATGGACAGTATCTCGGTCCAACACCAGTTACATCATTTAATCCGCCATACATACTTGATTTATGAATATTTTCTTTAATTATTTCATGTGTTTTAGAAGTTGTATATGTTAAATGGCATGGTATTTGTTTAGTAACATCATAATAAACAGCATTATCAAAACTAAATGTTAAAGGTGTTTTATCTCCTTCCTCTAATTCTGTTTTTGAAAAATCTATTGTTTTTTTATCAATTCTTTGTGGTGTACCAGTTTTCAATCTAATTATTTTTAAACCATATTTTTTTAAATTATCGCTTAAGAAATTACTTGGCTTTTCATAATGTGGACCACTTCTTGTTCTTGTTGAACCAATCATTATATCAGATTTTAGATATGTCCCTGTCGTTAATATTACGATTTTTGATTTTATTTTTGTATTATCTTCAAGAATAACACCATTTACTTTACCATTTTCTATGATTAAATCTTCAACCATACCTTCTAATATAGTTAAATTTTTTGTATTTTTTAATGTTTTTAACATATTCTGTGGATATGTTATCTTATCTGCTTGAGCACGTAAAGCACGAACAGCTGGCCCTTTGGCATTATTTAACATCTTTATTTGGAGTAATGATTTATCGGCATTTCTACCCATTTCACCCCCTAAAGCATCTATTTCTCTAACAACTATTCCTTTTGCAGAACCACCAATTGAAGGATTGCATGGCATATCTGCTATATTTTTTATATTTGATGATATTAGAAGAGTATTATGACCTTTTCTTGCTGATGCTAATGAAGCTTCGCAACCGGCATGACCTCCTCCTACTACTATTATTTCATATTCCATTTATCTCACTTCCCTACACAAAATCTTGAAAATAATTCATCTAATAATTCTTCGTCATAATTTTCGCCCAATATTTCTCCTAAACATGTCCATATTGCCCTTATATCTATTTCAAGCATATCTACGCTTGTATGTTTAACTTTTTCAAGTACTTCATTGGTTAAATTTAAACATTTTTTTAATTTTGCAATTTGATCTGGATTGGTTATATAGTTTAAATCTGCTGTTTCTATTTGTTCTAGATTAAACATTTGGATAATTTTATTTTTTAATTCTTCTATTCCTTGATTATTTTGAATACACATTTTAATAGGATTTTCGATATTTTTTGGAAGAATTAATTTATTTTCTAAATCCGTTTTATTTATACATACTATATATGGTTTTTTATTTATTTTATTTAATAAATCTTCATCTTCTTTCGAAAAAACATCATTATAATTTAACATATATATTATTAAATCTGCTTTTTCAATCATCTGAATACTTTTATTTACCCCTATTTGTTCAACTAGATTATCTGATTTTCTAATCCCAGCAGTATCTATTATATTTATGGCAAAACCATTTATTGATATTTCCCCTTCAACAATATCTCTTGTTGTTCCTGCAATATCCGTTACTATTGCCTTTTCTTCTTCAAGTAAAGCATTTAACAAACTACTCTTTCCAACATTTGGTCTTCCTAAAATAAGCATATTTATACCATTTTTTATTATACATCCATCTCTAGAATCTTTTATTGTTTGACTTAATATTTGTTGAACTTTTTTCATTCCATTTTCTATTTTCTCATTTGTCATTTCTTCTATATCATAATATTCAGGATAATCTATATTAACTTCTATATTGGTTATTATACCTACTAGTAAATCTCTTATTTCTTTTATCTTATTACTAGTATTTCCGTTTATTTTTTGCATTGCCATAGCACTCATTTTAGCTGTTTTAGCACTTATCATATCCATGATACCATCTGCTTCTACTAAATTTATCCTACCATTTAAAAATGCTCGTTTTGTAAATTCTCCTGGTTCTGCTAAACGACATCCATTAGTTAATAATAGTTCTAATATTTTGTTGCTTGCAATTATACCTCCATGGCAATTTATTTCCACAACATCTTCTTTAGTAAAAGTTTTAGGTGCTTTCATTACAGAGATTAAAACCTCATCTATTTTTTTATTTCCATCAACTATAAAACCGTAATTTATTGTATGATCTTCAACTTTACTTAAATCTTTTCCTTTAAAGATTGATTTTACGATTTTAATTGCATCATTTCCACTAACCCTAATTATTGATATTGCACCTATTCCGAGCGAAGTTGCAAGTGCTGCAATTGTATCATTCATAGTTACCTCCTTTTTTTCTAATGGTATTTTAGCACACGAATAAAAATAATACAAGAAAAAAAGACCTATTGGTCTAAAGTTTCTTTATACTTAATTACAACATAACGATTTGGTTCTTCGCCTTCACTTATAGTTTCTAAATTTTTATATTCACTTACTAATGTATGTACAATTCTTCTTTCGTAAGAATTCATTGGATCTAAATGGGCTTCTATTTTAGAATTTAAAACTTCTTCAGCAATTTTAGATACTTCGTATTTCAAATTTTTGATTTTTTTATTTTTATAATTTGCGATATCTACTGATACTTTTATGCTTCTATTAAACTTTCTAAAAACTGCTTGTTTTATAATTGTTTGAATAGCACTTAAATTTTTACCATCTTTTCCTATTAATATGGGATTTACATCTGAATATATTGAAACATTTAAAACATCTTCTAAATCTGTTATTTTTGTTGTAATATTTGAAACAAAAGCATTACCTATATTTTGAACTATTTCTTTTATATAATCGATTACATCTTGTTTTGGCAATACTGTAATTTCTATTTTGTTTTTATTATCATCTGATGGTTCTTTTTCTTTCACATCAATATATAATTCTGTTTCATCTAATTCAAGTTGCCTTAAACACTTTTGTAAAGCTTCTTCATAAGTTCTTCCTTCATATTTATTTAACATTTTGTGTTCTCCTTTTAACAATTAGATTTTGAATTATTGTGAATGTACTATTAGTTATCCAATATATACATATTGCTGTTGACATAAATATTGATGAAAATCCTATTATTCCAACCATATATATTGGCATAAATTTCATCATATTGTCTTCAGTTCCTGTTGGTGCTGTTTTGTTTAATTTGAACGAAAAATGTGTAACTAATGTTACTATAATTGGCAATATTATATATAACAAGTTAAGTGCGGATGCACCATTTACAACATCACTAAATGCACTTGATGCAGTTTTTCCTAAATCTATAACATATAGAAATTTACCTTCAAATATAGCTGGTAATCTATTCATTGCTTCATAAAATGCTATCAATAATGGAATTTGGATAAGTGCGAATAAGCAACTTGATAATGGATTAATATTAAATTTTTTATATATTAACATCATTTCTTGACTTTTTCGCATCATCGAATCTTGGTCGTTTTTCCCAGCATATTTCTTTTCTAATTTATCTAATTCTGGTTTTGCTTTGGCCAAATTTTCCGATTGCATTGCAGTACTATTGGTTAATGGATATAATAATAATCTTATCAATATCGTTATTATTATTAAAGCTATTCCATAATCTTTAACAATCAATCCAATCTTTAATATTAACCAAGCTAAAGGTTTTACAAAAACATTTGTCCATATACCTTCATATTTCGTTTTAAATGGCGAAAATTCTTTACACGTAGGATAATTATTTATATCTATTCCTGCTTCAGTATATTTTTTTATTGATTCTTCATCTTCTGGTCTACACAACACATTTTCTACTAAACTTTGACCAGTACTTGGATGTTTTACTATGTTTCCATTTGTATCTTTTAATTGCTTTGTACAACCCGTTAAAAGTAATATTGATAATAATATTAATATTTTGCTTTTATTTTTCATTTGGTTCTCCTTCTATTATTTTTAATTCTTCAAGAGCATTTAACATTTTATCTGCGATATAACTATAATCATAATTATTAATTGCTCCTTTAACTATTATAATACAATTAAAACCATTTTGGTAGTTTTTTTTATCAATTATTGCCTTTAAGCGTCTTTTTATTTTATTTCTTACAACAGCATTTCCTACTTTTTTGCTGACACTAATACCAAAATGATATATTTTTTCATCATTTCTTTCTATATATATATTAAATAATTCACCTTTTTTACATTTACCAGTAGTAATAATACGCCTAAAATCTTCATTCTTTTTAACAATATTAATTTTTTTCATTGCAACACCTCATAATAAAAAGTCACTGATTTTTCAGTGAACTAATGTGAAAGAACTTTACGTCCCTTTCTTCTTCTACTATTTACAATTTTAGTTTTCATTCTAGCTAAAAATCCTTGTTTTTTGCTTCTTTTACGATTATTAGGTTGATATGTTCTTTTCATTTGGACACCTCCTTGTTAATATCTTTTTGGCTAAGACGTGAATAATATAACATAAATTAAAGTTATTTGCAAGATATCAACAAAAATTTTTGATATATTTACTAATGTTTTGACACATATTAACAAAATTGTTAATAACTAAAATGTTAATAAAAAACGCTGTTCATAAAGTTATCAACATTTTTGTTGATAACTAATATTTCCTTTATAGAATAAGGGAAAACTAATGTTAATAACTTGTTGATAACTTTTTTTTAAAAAAGTTTTACAAAAATGCTTTTTTTTTATGAAAAAATAAGTTAAAATATGTGTGTAAGTCGTTAAAGGGTGGGTGATGAAAACATGAATTTAGAACAATTGTGGAATACTGTACTTGAAAAAATGCATGATTCACTTAATAGCATACATTATGATACTTGGTTTAAAGAAACGAAAATAAATTCTATAGAAAATGGCATTATTAAAATTATTGTTCCTTTTCCGCTACATAAAAAATATTTAAAAGAAAATTATAATGGAAAATTAGAGGAAATAATATATGAAATAACTGGAACAAACTTTGAATTAGCTTATTTTTTAGAAGATGAAATAAAAACGAAATCTAGTGACTGTGAAATTACTGAAGTTGCAGAAGAAAAATTTGTTTCCAATCTAAACCCTAACTATACATTTGATAATTTTATAGTAGGTGTAAGTAACAAATTTGCTCATGTTTCAGCACTTGCTATTGCTGATAGTCCAGGAATGATGTATAATCCTCTTTTTATTTACGGAAGAAGTGGAGTTGGCAAAACACATTTAATGCATGCAATCGGCAATTATATAGTTAATACTTATCATAAAAATGTCTTATATGTTACATGTGAACAATTTATTAACGATTTTGTGGAAATGAGTAAAAGCGCAAATAATTATGATAGAGTATCAGAATTCAAAAAAAAATATCGAAAAATAGATGCCTTGTTAATAGATGATATACAATTTCTAGAATCTGCCATCAAATCACAACAAGAGTTTTTTAATATTTTCAACGAATTAACTACCAATAACAAACAAATTGTTTTGTGTTCTGATAGGTCGCCTGATGATTTAAGAAAGTTAGAAGATAGATTAAGAACAAGATTTACAAGTGGTCTTCCAGTCGATATACAACCACCTGATTTTGATTTAAGATTAAATATAATTAAAAATAAAATCATTGAAAAAGGTGTTGTTGTTAATATACCTGAAGAAGTTATTGAGTATATAGCAAGTAATTGTACATCTGACATAAGGAAGTTAGAATGCTCTTTAAATAGAGTTCTTATGTATTCTTTAATGAATGGGGGAGCAGAAATTACATACGATTTTGCTATTGAAGCCCTTAAAAATTTCTTTGTTGTTACAGTAACAGATAAAAATAAAATTGAGCAAGTCCAGCAAATTGTCGCAAATCAATATAATGTTAATGTTGAAGATTTAAAAAGCAAAAGAAGGAATAATACTTTAGTCATACCTAGACAAGTTGCTATGTACATTTGTAGAGTATTACTTGATGAAAATTTAGAAAAAATAGGTATGGCTTTTGGAGGAAAAAATCATGCAACAGTTTGCCATGCTGTTGATAAAATTAAAAAAGAAATAGAAACCAATGAACAATTAAAAATCGCGATTAATAAAATTTACAATCAATTAGGAAATGTTAATAACTCAAGTTATTAACAAGTTATCAACAGTCAGTTTGACCTTATAAAATAAGGCAAAACATGAGTTATCAACAATATCAACATTAATAATAATAAAATATATATATAATATATATTAATAATAGGGAGGTTAAAAAATGAAATTTTCAATTAAACAAAATGTCTTAATGGAACATTTAAATTATGTAATAAGGGGGATATCAAATAAAAATTTAGTACCAATATTAAATTGTATTAAATTAGAACTAAATGAAGATGGTCTATATATGTTAAGTACTGATAACAATATTGCAATTAAAACACTTATAGACAGATCACTTATATTAAGTATTGATGAAAGTGGTAGTACTGTTGTAGCAGGTAGATTTATATATGATATAATTAATAAATTACCAAATACTGTTATCAACATTGAAACTGATGAAAGCGGGAAGTTATATATTTTTACAGAAAATTCCAAATTTTATTTAAATTGTAATGATGTTAATGAATTTCCAGAAATAGATTTAGAAGAAAATGATACATGCATTAGTATAAATAGTAATGTATTTAGAAATATTATTAATCAAATAGCATTTGCATCTTCAACTCAAGAATCAAGACCAGCTTTAACAGGGATAGATTTTAATTTTACTGGGAATAAACTTGTATGTACAGCAACTGATTCATATAGATTAGCAAAAAAAGAAATCATGCTAGATCAAAATTTAGATAGAGATTATAATTTAATTTTACCTACTAAAAATTTAAAAGAAATGGTACATTTATTACCTGATTCTGATGAATGTGTAAGAATGTTTGTGTTTGAAAATAAAATAATTTTTAAAATTAACAATATTATTTTCTTAACAAGTGTTATTAATGCTACTTTTCCAGATACATCTAGATTAGTACCAAATGAATTTAAAGTATCCATTGTTGTTAATTTGAATGATTTTTATAGTGCTATAGATAGAGCATCCTTACTTTCAAATAATGATGAAAAAAATACAATTAGATTAGAAACAAATGGAGATGTAATGAAAATAACATCAAATGTACCAGAAATAGGTATGGTTGATGAAAATATTAACATCAAAAATGTTAATAACTCTGATATTGTTATATCTTTCAGCGCTCGTTATATGATGGAAGCAGTAAAAACTTTTAATGCAGAAGAAATAAATTTATTATTTAATGGTGAATTATTACCAATAATAATAAAAAATCCAGGACAAGAAGATTTGACACAATTAATTGTTCCAATTAGGACTTTTTAATCAAAAAAATGAAAGAAATTTCATTTTTTTTTTATTTTTTTAACTTTTTCGACAAAATTCAACAAATTTCGACAAATATGGGTGCTAGTATATAGGCCATCATGTTTATCATGAAATCTTAAAGGAGGGGGTTTTTATATGCAAGATACTTATGAAGTAACATCAGCTACTTATGCTGTTCTCGCAATTAATGAAACATTGTCGCGTGTTATTGAAAGGGAAAAAGAATTTATTATTAATAAATCAACTATAGATATTATAGAAGATAGTTGTAAGTATTATGGATGTACATACGAAGGAAGATGTGAAGGTACAAAAAATTTACTTAACTATTCTTATAAATTACCTATAATGATAGAAGAATCAAAATCACTTATATTTTTTCCAACTGCATCACCAAAATATGCAAAATGTTCATGGATATCACTTCATGAAATTGATAAATTTTACAAACTTGGCGAAAATACAAAAATTTTGTTTAAAAATGGTTATAATTTAGTTATAGATTGTTCATTTGAAACAATAGAAAATCAATTGATGCGTGCAACAAGATTAGATTGTGTTATGAAAGAACGAAAAAATTTTATAAAATGAGGTTAAATCCTCATTTTTTTCTTTAATTTAAACATTAAATATGATATAATTATAGAGTGGTATGGGTATATTCGAAATATATAAAATGCCTAAAAACGGCCAAATAGAGGAAAAGACACTAATATGATACTAAAAAATATAGAAATTATTAATTTTCGCAATTATTCACATTTAAATATCAATTTTGATGAAAAAATTAATATTTTTTATGGAAACAATGCTCAAGGAAAAACTAATTTATTAGAAGCAATTTATTTTTTAGGAATTACAAAATCACATCGAACATCTATTGATATTGAACTTTTAAAAGAAAAAACTGGTTTTTTTCGTATATCTGGAACAATAAAAACAAATTATGATTATAATTTACAGATTAATTATGAAAAAAATAAAAAAAAATGTTTTATAGATGGTAACAAACAAAGTAAGATTGAAGATTACGTTGGAAAGATGAAAGTTATCATGTTTTGTCCAGAAGATTTAAATTTAATAAAAGGATTACCCATTGAAAGAAGAAGTTATTTAGATATTCAAATTGAACAATTTTCGCTTATTGGTACTAAATACTTTAAGGTATTAAATGAATTTAATAATATATTAAAAAAACGTAATTTAATGTTAAAAAATGCTGCATCTGGATTAGTAATTGATGATATGTATTTTGAGGTATTAACACAATTTTTAATTAACAAAATGATTTATATTTATAAAAGCCGTAAGAAGTATGTTGAAAGATTGAATGATTTTATAGATGATATTTATTTTAAATTAACAGGCTATAAGGGACTTAAAATTATATATAAAACAGATATATCATTAAATAATGAATTGGAAGATAGTCTAAAAATAGAATTTAAAAACAATAAAAATAAGGAATTGATCCTTGGTAATACTTTAATTGGACCACAAAAAGATGATATTTTATTTATTTTAAATTCAAAAGAATTAAAAAAATATGGTTCTCAAGGTCAACAAAGAATGGCCGTAATTGCTTTAAAAATGGCATCAATTGAAATTTTGCACAAGTATGATAAAGTAACGCCAATTCTTTTATTAGATGATGTTTTTAGTGAATTGGATTATGATAAAAGAAATAGTTTATTTGAATATATTTATGATAATGTGCAAACATTTATTACAACAACAGATTTAAATAATTTAAATGAAAAATTAATTAAATTAGCAAAAATATTTAATGTTGAAAATGGAAATATAGTTACTAAAGGAGAGGTGATTGATGATGGAAAATGAACAACATTATGGAGCTTCTGATATTCAAGTTCTTGAAGGATTAGAAGCAGTAAGAAAAAGGCCTGGCATGTATATTGGTACAACTGATGTTAAGGGTCTTCATCATTTAGTATGGGAAATAGTTGATAACTCTATAGATGAAGCACTTGCTGGTTATTGTACTCATATTGAAGTTATAATTAATAAAGATAATTCAATTACTGTCAAAGATGATGGAAGAGGAATACCTGTTGATATTCATCCAAAAACAAAAATATCTACTGTTGAAACTGTATATACAGTATTGCATGCAGGTGGTAAATTTGGTGGTGGCGGATATAAAGTATCTGGTGGCTTACATGGAGTAGGTGCAAGTGTTGTAAATGCATTAAGTAAATGGGTAGAGGTAAAAGTATATAAAAATGGAAAAATTTATTATGTAAGATTTGAAAATGGTGGTCATGTTGTTGAACCACTTAAAGTAATTGGTGAATACGAAGGTAATAGAACTGGTACAACAGTTACATTTAAACCAGATAGTGATATATTTGATACCGATATATTTGATTATGAAACATTAAAGATTAGAATACGTGAATTGGCATTTTTAAATAAGGGTTTAAGAATTACTTTACGTGATGATAGAGATATGGAAGATACTACTGGTGAAACATTTATGTACGAAGGTGGTATATCCGAATATGTAAAATTCATAAATCAAAATAAGACTCCTATTCATGATGATATAATTCATTTTGAAGGCGAAGAAGATGGTGTTTTCTTTGAAGTAGCAATGCAATATAATACAAGTTATAATTCTAATATTTATTCGTTTGTTAATAATATTAACACTCATGATGGAGGAACTCATGAAGAAGGTGTTAGAAGAGCTTTAACAAGAGTTATTAATAGTTATGCTAGAAAAGTTGGTTTGTTAAAAGAAAAAGATGAGGCTTTAATTGGTGATGATGTTAAAGAAGGTCTTACAATGATTATTTCTTGTAAACATCCTAATCCTCAATTTGAAGGTCAAACAAAAGGAAGACTTGGTAATTCAGAAGTTAGAAAATTAGCAGATAATGTTTTTTCAGAAGGATTTGAAAGATTTTTGTTAGAAAACCCTACTCAAGCTAAAATAATTGTTGAAAAGTGTATTATAGCATGTAGAGGTAGAAATGCTGCTAAAAGGGCACGAGAAGTTGCTAGAAAGAGTGATTTAGCAATTAGTAATTTTTATGGAAAACTTGTTGATTGCAAAAGTAAAGATCATAGTGTATCAGAAATTTTTATAGTCGAGGGAGATTCGGCTGGTGGTAGTGCTAAAAAATGTCGTGATGCAATGACACAAGCAATTCTTCCATTAAGAGGTAAAATTCTTAATGTTGAAAAAGCTAGGTTAGATAAAGCCTTACAAAATGAAGAAATAAGGACAATTATAACAGCTTTTGGGACTGGAATTGGCGAAGATTTTGATATTTCAAAATTAAGATATAATAAAATTATAATTATGACTGATGCCGATGTTGATGGTGCTCATATCAGAGTATTGTTACTTACTTTATTTTATAGATTTTTTAGACCAATTGTTGAAGCTGGACATGTTTATGCTGCTCAACCACCTTTATTTAGAATAACACACGGTAAGGTGCGTAAATATGTACTTGATGAAAATGAACTTCAAGAATATTTAAATTCTTTAGATGAAAAAGTACGAGCTAGAGCAAGTATTGCTAGAATGAAAGGTTTAGGAGAAATGGATCCTCCTGAATTAAATGAAACTACCATGGATATAGAAAAAAGAACATTGCGTAGAATTACAGTTAATGATTGTATTGCTGCTGATGCTGCTTTTGAAAAACTAATGGGAGAAGATGTTGGACCTAGAAGACAGTTTATAGAAGAAAAAGCTGGTTATGTTCAAAATCTAGATATATAGGGGGATATTATGGATAATGAAGTTATTAAAAATGAAGAAAATATTAAAAAAAATGATAATAATTCTTTAGCAAATTTTGACACATTAGATAATTCTGATAATATTTATGGTGGTACTTTTCATGAAAGAGATAGTTTATCAGAAAATAACATTGTTTCTGAAATAGAAAAATCTTTTCTTGATTATTCAATGAGTGTAATTGCGTCACGTGCCTTACCAGATTTAAGAGATGGATTAAAACCTGTTCATAGAAGAATTTTGTGGTCAATGTTAGAATGTGGTTATACTCCTGATAAACCACATAGAAAATCAGCTACTACAGTTGGTTATGTAATGGGACATTATCATCCACATGGTGATTCATCAATTTATGAAGCAATGGTAAGAATGGCTCAAGATTTTTCTTATAGAGCTCCATTAGTAGATGGTCATGGCAATTTTGGTAATATTGATGGCGATGGAGCGGCAGCAATGCGTTATACAGAAGCTCGTCTTTCTAAAATTTCTCTTGAACTTTTAAGAGATATTAATAAAGATACTGTGAATATGGTTCCTAATTTTGATGAAGAATGGAAAGAACCACAAGTTTTACCTTCTAGATTTCCAAATATTTTGGTAAATGGAACTATGGGTATTGCAGTTGGTATGGCTACTAATATTCCACCACATAATTTAGGTGAAGTTATTGATGGCTGTATTGCATATATTGATAATCCTGACATTGATACATTAGGTCTTATGCAGTATATTAAAGGACCAGATTTTCCTACTGGTGCTGTTATATTAGGAAATTCTGGTATAAAAAAAGCATACGATACTGGTAAAGGAACTATTACAATAAGAAGTAAAGCTTCAATTGAAGAAATTGATGGTCATAATGAAATTATTGTTACAGAAGTTCCTTATGGTGTTAATACACTTGATCTTAAGACAAAACTTGCTGAACTTGTTCATAATAAGACTATTGAGGGCATTGCTGATTACCATATTGATTTAAAAGATGGGGTTAAGATAATAATTACTTTAAAAAAAGAAGCAAATCCTCAAGTTGTTTTAAATAATTTATACAAACATACAGATTTTCAAATTACTTATGGTATAACATTATTAATGTTAGATGGTTTAACGCCAAGAACATTAGGATTGAAAGATATTATTTCTAAATATATTGATTTTCAGAAAGAAGTAATTATTAGAAGAACTAGATATGATCTGAAAAAAGCAGAAGAAAGAGTACATATTTTAGAGGGGTTAAAAATTGCTTTAGACAATATTGATGCTGTTATCAAAATAATTAGAGGTTCTAAAACTGATATAATTGCTAAAGAAAGATTAAATAAGGATTTTGGTTTAGATGATATACAATCTAATGCAATTTTGGAAATGAAGTTAAGAAGATTAACTGGTATGGAAATTGATAAGGTTATTGATGAATTGAATGATTTATTAAAACTTATTGAACAATATAAAGAAATACTTGCTTCAGATCAAAAAGTTTTAGATATTATTAAATCTGAAATGCTTGAAATTAAAGATAAATATGCAGATGAGAGAAGAACACATATTGATATGAGTGCAATTGATTATATAGAGGATGAATCATTAATTCCTGTCGAAGATATTATCATTACGTTTACAAATAAAGGATATATAAAACGTGTTAATTCTGATACTTATAAGATTCAAAATCGTGGTGGTGTTGGTATTAAAGGAATGACTACAAACGAAGAGGATTTTGCTAAACATATTTTAAATATGACAACACATGATTATGTTATGTTCTTTACAAATAAAGGTCGTGTATATCGTATGAAAGGATATGAAGTACCTTTATATAGTCGTCAATCTAAAGGATTACCTATTATTAATTTATTACCACTTGCTAAAGATGAATATGTTAAAGTTATGACCGCTGTTTCAAACGATGAACAAAAAAAATATCTTGTATTCTGTACACAAACTGGTATTGTTAAGAGAACTTCACTAAATGAATTCGAAAATATCAGAACTAGTGGTAAAATTGCAATTAGCTTAAGAGAAAATGATGAATTAATCGCGGTTAAAAAAACAAATGGTTCAAATGAGGTAATACTTGCTACTTCAGATGGACGTATGATTAGGTTTAATGAAAATGAAATTCGTGTTATGGGACGTACTGCTTCTGGTGTTAAAGGTGTAAATGTCGATAATTCTAAATGTATTGGAATGGAAGTTTTTGAACCTGATGAATTAGTTTTAGTTGTTACTGAAAATGGTTATGGTAAAAAAACAGCAGTTTCTGAATATCGTTTGACTCATAGGGGTAGTAAAGGTGTAAAAGCACTTAATATTACGGAAAAAAATGGTTCAATTGTATCTTTTAAGGCGATTAAAGATAATTGTGATTTAATGATTATTACAAGTAGTGGAACAATTATTAGATTACCTTTGAATCAGGTTTCTCAAACTGGTCGTGTAGCTCAAGGCGTTAAGTTAATTAATTTACGTGATGATCAAAAGGTTGGTTCTGCTGAAATAGTTACAAGTGATATAGAGGAAGAAGTTTAAACTTCTTCTTTTTGTTTAAAATTAGAAAGTTTTGTTAATAACTTTATTTATAATTTTTTCTTAAATATGTCTACATTAATGTTTGTTAATAACTCTTCGTGAAAATATATGTAAAAATATTTTAGGTTAATATTTTGTGGAAGTATTTATAATATAATAAATGCATATATTAAAAACAATGTTCCACGTGGAACATCAATAAATAATGACCAAATAATTATAATTATGCAATTAGTTTTAATTGTATATAATTTGCAACATAAAAAATATTGTTTTTGTACTTAAACAATATTTTTCTTTAATATATAAATTATTATGTTCCACGTGGAACATAGATCTAAAAAAAGTTAATATTTCACTTTATATTTTAAAATAATTATTTTGGGAAATAAGTGATAAACTACTTAAATCTAAATTTGTTAATGTTTCACGTGGAACATTAACATATATTATATTATATTATATTATATTATATTATATTATATTATATTATATTATTTAGTCTATTTTTAATATTATTATTTTGCATAAATATAATATTTTTATAACAATTAAATATTTATATTTTGTTTTGTATAAATTGGATACAATGTTCCACGTGGAACATTGTTTTATAAATAAAAATTTTAAGATAAAAATACTTGCTTATCTAAACTATAATTTTGAATTAAATAATTTGTATGAAATTTAATATAAATTTAACGATTTAATTAATAATTTATGATAGTTTGGTAGTTTTATTGATGTTCCACGTGAAACATAGATCTAAAAAAGTTAATATTTCACTCTATATTTTAAAATAATTATTTTGGGAAATAAGTGATAAACTACATAAATCTAGATTTGTTAATGTTCCACGTGAAACATTAAAATATATTTTGATATTTAAATTTATTTTTTATATTATAATTTAATGTGTTTATATTATTGCTAACAATAATTGAATATTTATAAAATATATTTATGCCAAATACAGATGATATGTTATTTTATCTAAAATAACTACAATGTTCCACGTGGAACATTGCTTCATAAATATAAAATTATTATTTATATATAATATATATCTGATAAGAATGATCATAATATATGATACGTCAATAAGTTTATTAATGTTCCACGTGGAACATTAATAAATAATAATTAAATAATTAAAATTATGTAATTAGTTTTATTTAATGTACAATATAATTTAATATTTAAATAAATAGTATTTTATATATAATTTATTATGCATAATAGCACAAATGTTAATAAGTCTTTTTAATTATTAAATACAATATATTAAGAAATATTTTTTTATGTTCCACGTGGAACATAAAACAGCTATTTATTATTGTTTAAATGTTTATTATAAAAATGATTAAAAAATACATTAAAACCTTGAAAAAAAAATTAAAATATTGTATATTTTATTTGGTGCAACGATTATGTTTGAAACAGGTCAGAATTGGAAGATAGCAGCCTTAAAAACCTCTAAACGTGTGCACTATTTTTTATTGTAAAAATAACATCATAAGCGAACAAATGTTTGGATAGAGGTGAGCATGAATAATTATATGAAGATTGCCTTGGATGAAGCTAAAAAAAGCTATAGAAAAGGTGATGTCCCTGTCGGTGCAGTGATTGTAAAAAACAACAAAATTATCGCAAAAGCACATAATTTAAAAGAAAAAAAGCATAATCCATTATTACATGCTGAAATCATAGCAATAAATAAGGCATCCAAAAAGTTAAAACGATGGAGATTAGATGATTGCGAATTATATGTGACGATGGAACCGTGTTTAATGTGTACTGGTGCTATTATTCAATCAAGAATAAAAAAGGTATATTATTCCATAGAAAATAATGAATTTGGTGCTTTAAAAAATATTTCCCAAAATAAAAAATATGGAATTATTATTGATAATACACTAGAAAAAGAACAGTCATTAAAAATAATTAAAAGTTTTTTTGAAGAAAGAAGAAAAAAGTAATCTTTTCTTTTTTCTTTTGTGCTATAATTGTGATGAGTGAGGTGTTATATGTATCAAGTTTTATATAGAAAATATAGACCAAGTAATTTTGATGAAGTTGTTGGACAACAAGTAATTGTTAAAACATTAAAAAATGCAATAAAATATGATAGAATTTCACATGCATACTTATTTTGCGGTCCTAGAGGTACAGGAAAAACTAGTATTGCTAAAATACTTGCAAAAACAGTTAATTGTACAAATTTAAAAGATTACTTACCATGTAATCAATGCGAAAATTGTTTGCAATATAACAATAAACAAAGTGTTGATATAATAGAAATAGATGCTGCCTCTAATAACGGTGTGGATGAAATACGCGAATTGCGAGATAAAGTAAATTTAGTACCATCTTATGGAAAATATAAAATATACATAATAGATGAAGTTCATATGTTAACAACAAGTGCTTTTAATGCCCTTTTGAAAACATTGGAAGAACCGCCAAAACATGTTATATTCGTTTTAGCAACGACAGAACCTTATAAAATACCAATTACTATTTTGTCTAGATGCCAGAGATTCGATTTTAAAAAAATATCAGTTGATGATATAGTTAAAAGATTACATATTATATCTCAAAATGAAAATATTAACATTTCAGATGATATTTTAAAAGAAATTGCATTGCTTTCCGATGGTGGCATGCGAGATTCGATAAATCTTTTAGACCAAGTTAATGCTTATGTTGGATCTGGAGTAGAAATTACTTTTAAAGATGTACATGACGTTAATGGAACATTAAAACCAGAAGAATTATACGATTTTATTAGCAAGATAAAAAATAATGATTTAAAAGATGCATTATTGTTATCTGATTCATATAATGATGTCGGTAAAAATATGACAAAAGTTTTAGAAGAACTTATTACCTTTTTTAGAAATGTTTTAATTGCTAAAATTGTACCAGATTATTTAAATGAAAATGTATATGCTGATTTTTATAAAAAAACTGCAGATGAATATAACATAGAACAAATTAATAAGATAATGAAATTGATGAACGATTCATTATATGATATGAGATTGAGCAATAATCCAAAGGTTTTATTTGATTTACTTACTCTAAATATTGCTGATATATCGCAAATCTCACAGGAAAAATTACCGGAAAATAAAATAAATTATTTCCCGGGAAATAATTTGGGAAATAATTCTAGCCTTGAAAATATAAAAGAAAATACAAAAGAAGAACATAAAAATATTAATAATATTTCCAAAAAAATAGAAATCAGAATTGATACAGAAGCATTGAAAAAATTTGAAGCAAAAAAGAATATTCGTATAGGAAATACATTAGCAAAATATAATAGAGTATTATTAAATGAAATTCGCGAAAAATTACCAGAAGTCAGAAATTATATATTAGATGTAAATTATAATTTTGTTGCAAGTTTAGTTATTGATGGAACTTTAAAGGCTGCTGGAGGGGAATATTTAATATTTGTTTATACAAATATTCATGATGCTAATTTATTTAATGAAAACATTGATAAGATTGAATTATTATTTGAAATGTTATATAATAAGAAATACAAAGTTATTGCAACTTCAATAGATGAATGGGAAAAAATTAGAGATGATTTCAATCATAAAAAAAGAGTATTTAATTATATAGAGGAAAAAGAAGAAAATAATCAAGAATTAAATAATTTTACCAATCAAATTGAGGATGACTTTGGAAGTTTAATAACGATTGAATAGGAGGAACAATATGAACATGCAAGCTATGCTTAGACAAGCTCAAAAATTACAAAGTGAAATGATGAAAGAAAAAAAGGCTATTGATGAAACTTTATTTGAAGGAAATTCAGAATTAGTAACAGTTAAGGCTTATGGAAATAGAAAAATAGAAAGTGTTTCTATAAAAGATGAAGCTATGGAAGATAAAGAAATGCTTGAAGATATGTTACTAATTGCTTTTAATGATGTTATTTCTAAAATTGATAAAAAGACAGAAGAAAAAATGGGTAAATATACAAATGGTATGAGTGGTTTATTTTAATGAATTATGTTAATTATTCAAGATCAATCCAAGATTTAATTGAATGTTTTAAGAAAATCCCAGGTGTTGGTGAAAAAAGCGCTGAAAGAATGGCCTTGTGGACTCTTGATTGCGATGAAGAATTTATTAATAAATTTGCTGATAGTTTAATAACTGCTAAAAAAAATATTAGAAAATGTTCAGTATGCAATAATTTTTCTGAAGATGATATATGTAATATCTGTAGTGATAGTGAACGTGATGGCTCTATTATTTGTATTGTAGAAAAGCCTAAAAATGTTATTTTATTTGAAAAAACAGGATCATTTAATGGTAAATATTTCGTCTTAAATGATTTGATACAAAATAGTAATTATAGTAATTTTAATATTGATAAATTATTAAAAATGATTGATGACAATAATACTCGTGAAATTATACTTGCACTTGAGCCTAATATTGATGGAGAAGTTACATCACTTTATATTTCAAAATTACTTCAATCAAAAAATCTAACAATTTCAAAATTAGCACATGGGGTACCTCTTGGTGCTGATATGGATTATTTAGATTTATTAACTTTAGAAACAGCACTTGCTGATAGAAAACAAATTAATAGTAAATAATTTGTTTTTTCGCTCATATATTTGAGTAGGTGCAAAATGTTAAAAAAAATAATAAAATTAATTCAAAAAATTGTTATAAGTTTTATTCTTTTGTATGCATATAATGTTTTTGCTGTTTCTTATAATATGGTTATACCCATTAATTATTATACATTAGGAATGCTTATTTTATTTGATATTCCTGGTTTGTTATCTTTAATATGTATATTTTTTGTAGCTTAATGCTTAAGGAGATTTAAGATGTTTGATATACTTAAAAATGAACAAGAAAAAGTTTATGATTTTATAAAGAAAAATCATGAAAATGATTCTTTTTCTCATGCGTACATTGTAGAATCAAAAAATTATAATAATTTAGATTTATTTTTGCAATTTTTTGTTTCAAATTTGCTTGATAAAAATGATATTGATATAAATAATAATCCTGATATTTATATAATTAAACCAGATAATGGTGTTATAAAAAAAAATCAAATAGATGAATTACAAAAAAAATTTTTTACTAAATCATTTGTTTCAAAAAAGAAAGTATATATTATATATGGTGCTGATAAAATGAATGAAGTTAGTTCAAACTCGTTGTTAAAATTTATTGAAGAACCAGCAGAAAATATATTTGCAATATTAGTTACAGAAAATCGATTTGCACTTTTGACAACGATACTATCTAGATGTCAGATTATTAAATTAAAATTTAAATCATTAGATAAAAATATAGATGATGTTTATAATATAATTTATTATGCATCAAATAGTTCTAGACCTTTAGATGAAAGTATGTATGAATATGTAAAAAAAATAATGGAAAAAGTTTTACTTTTTATTGATTGCTATGAAAAAAATGGAATTTTAGCATTAACTAAAACAAATCTTTTTTTTGGTAAAATGGTTAAAAATGATATTGAGTTATTTTTAGAAATTTTAGTTTTGTTTTATTATGATATTATCAGATTATATTCTTCATTTGATACAAATACATTTAATAAAAGTGAACTTATGGAATATGTAAAAAATAATAATACTTTGGAAAGTATAAGTAATAAAATAAAATCTACTATTTTAATTAAGAATAAATTGCGATATAATATAAATGGTAGTTTACTTATTGAAAGACTTATCTTACTCTTTGAAGGGAGATGTTAATTGTGGAAGTGATTGGTGTACGTTTTTCATATACTAAAAGAATTCGTTATTATTCTTTTGAAGGCTTTGAATGCAGTAAAGGAATGTCGGTTATATGTAATTCAGATTATGGTATATGTTTAGGAAATATTGTTACTAACAAAATTGACATTGATATAAAAAAAATTAATTATGAAATTACAAATATAATTAGGATAGCTTCTTCTGAAGATATAGAAAAAGACAAAAAAAACACAAATGATTCAAAAGATGCTCTTGAAAAATGTAAAGAACTTATTAAAAAACATAACCTTGATATGCATGCAATAAATGCTATATATACTTTTGAGCGAGATCAATTAATAGTTTTTTTTGTTGCTGATTCTAGAGTCGATTTTAGAGAATTAGCGCGTGATCTTGCATCAATATATAAGACAAGAATTGAATTAAGACAGATTGGTGTCCGTGATAAAGCAGGTTGTATCGGTGGCATTGGTATTTGTGGTGGCGAACTTTGTTGTGCCAGGTTTTTAAAAGAATTTGATTCTGTTTCTATTAATATGGCTAAAAATCAAAATATAGCTTTAAATCCTTCGAAAATTAATGGAGTTTGTGGTCGACTTTTATGCTGCTTAAAGTATGAAGATGATGTTTATGCTTCAAAAAGAAAAGGACTTCCAAATGTTGGTAAAAATTATGAAACTGAAAAAGGAATAGGCAAAGTTATTAGTGTTGATGTACTTTCAAGAACTATTAAAGTGGACGTTGGAAATAATATTATTGAGGTAAAAATTAATGAAAGTAATTAATAATATATTGGGATTTGATGGAATGAAAATAGTACAAGACACTGATGGCTTTAAATTTTCACTTGATTCTGTTTTATTAGCGAATTTTGTTACATTAAATAAAAGAATTAATAATGTTATGGATATAGGATGTGGAAATGGCATAATATCAATCCTTTTGTCTATGCGAACAAATGCTAAAATTATAGGTGTAGAAATACAAAATGAAAGTTATTTGAATTCTTTAGAAAGTATTAAAATCAATAATTTGAACAGCCAAATAACAGTTTATAATGAAGATATAAAAGAATTTTATAAATCTTTAGAAAGTGATTCATTTGATGTTGTTGTTTGTAATCCACCATATTTTAGTGGTGATAATGTAAGTAAAACAATATCTAAAAAAATTGCTCGTCATTCCTTTTATTTAGATTATAATGATGTTATTTTAATATCAAAAAAAATACTTAAAAATAATGGTATAGTTGCTATTGTTCATAGACCTGAAAATTTAATGGAAATATTATTTACTATGAGAAAAAATAATATTGAACCTAAAAAAATAAGATTTGTTTACCCATATAAAGGGAAAAATGCTAATATTTTATTAGTAGAAGGTATGAAAAATGGTAAACCAGGACTAAAGATTATGGATCCATTATATGTTTATGAAAATGGCGAATATACAGAAGAAATAAAAAATTATTTTAGTTAGGAGGTTTTTATGCCTACATTATATTTAATTCCTGTTCCAATTGGAAATATGGATGATATTACAATAAGAGCACTCGATGTATTAAAAAAAGTTGATGTGTTGTTTTGCGAAGATACAAGAGAAACTGGTATACTTCTTTCATATTATAAAATATCAAAAAAATTAATTTCAAATAATGAACAAAATGAGAGAAAAAACATTGATAAAGTTTTAGAATGTTTGGAAAATGGCCAAAATGTTGGAATAGTTAGTGACCAAGGATGCCCGATTATTAGTGATCCTGGTTATGTTATTGTTAGGGAAGCTAGTAATAAAGGATTTAATGTAGTAGCACTTCCTGGTGCAAATGCTTTACTTCCGGCATTGATTGCTTCTGGTATTGCACCACTTCCTTTTTCTTTTTATGGTTTTTTAAATGCTAAACAATTTAAAAGAATTAAAGAATTAGAAAATTTAAAAAAAATAAAACATACATTAATTTTTTATGAAGCACCACACCGTTTGATTGAAGTACTTGAAGATATGAAAAATGTTTTTGGCGACAGATATATTTCTATTTCCCGGGAAATATCTAAAAAATATGAAGAAATTTATAGAGGAAATATAAGTCAATTAATTGATAAAATAGTTTTAAAAGGTCAATTTGTTATAGTTGTTAGTGGTTCTATAAATGATGAAATAGATGAAAATTATAATGATGAAATAAAAGAATTAATCGATAATGGTATGAAATCTAATGATGCAATAAAAATGATTGCTAAAAAATATAATTTAAAAAAAGATGAAGTTTATAAAGAATTTCATGGAATAGGTGATAATAAATGAAATTATTAGTTGGTTTGGGCAATCCCGGTAATGAATATAAAAATACAAGACATAATGTAGGATTTATGGTTTTAGATAATTGGATGAATTATCATAATTATAAATTTGATAAAAAAAAATTTAATGGCGAATACTCTTTAATTAAATATCAAAATGAAGATGTTATTGTTCTAAAACCACTCAGTTTTATGAACTTGTCAGGAACTGTTGTTTTATCTTTTGTTAACTATTTTAAAATTAATATAGATGATATATTGATTGTTTATGATGATAAAGATATCGAACTTGGAAGTGTAAAACTTAAAAAAAGTGGTTCTTGTGGTGGCCATAATGGTATAAGAAATATTATTGATAATCTAAAAACAGACAAATTTAAAAGATTAAAAGTAGGATTATCGAAAAATAATACAGATATGGTATCTTTTGTATTGGGTAAATTTTCAAATGTCGAAAAATGTAAATTTGATGATGTTTTAAAAGAAACAAATAATATATTAGATGATTATTTTATTTTATCTTTTGATAATTTAATGAATAAATATAATAAAAAAGGATGATTGTATGTTAAAACTTTTTGATATTAAAAAGTTTCCTAGCAAGGTAAATGGATTAAATGAAGAATTAAAAACAGAATATATAATTGAATTATATAAAAAATATGGCTCTATATTAGTTGTTTGCAATACCTTATATGAAGCAAATACCTATTTTCAGTCAATTTCCAAACATGTGGAATGTTTGTTTTTTCCTATGGATGATTTTTTGACCAGTGAAGCAATAGCAGTTAGTCCTGAATTGAAAGTAACAAGATTAGAAACAATGAATGAATTAGTTAAAAATAATAATCGAATTGTTATAACTAACATGATGGGATATTTGCGATATTTACCTACTATTGAATTATATAAAAAATCTGATTTAAAAATAAAATTAGGTGATACAGTAGATATTCATAAACTTGTTAACAAACTTTATGATTTAGGATATTCAAGAGAAAGTGTTGTTAATAAAACAGGAGAAATAGCTGTTAGAGGTTTTGTGGTAGATGTTTTTCCAATAAATTATAATAAACCTATAAGAGTTGAATTTTGGGGTGATACAGTTGATTCTATTAGATATTTTAATGTTGATTCTCAAATGTCACAGGATAATGTTAAAGAAATTAATATATTTTCATATACAGAATTTTTATCTACTAAATCAGCGCCTTTTGAATATCGATTACAAAAAAATTTGAAAGATTATACAGATGTTGTAGGAATTGTTGATTATTTAAAAGATAAGAATGTTGTTTTTGATGATTTTGAAAGATTTAATGATTCTTATGTTAATTTAGTTAACGAAATGATGGAATATAGTATTTCAAATGATGTTTCAGCATCTTTTAAATATATGCATGATATTAATGATTTTAAATTACAAAATATGTTAGATATAAACTCATTATCAGGTGAAAAATATATTTCAGCTAATATTACACCTTTTAATGGTATTGATGATATAAATAAAAGATTAAATGAATATATAAAAAAAAATTATATTATTATTATCTATATTAATTCTTTAAATAAAATTAATAAATTAATTAATGATTTAGAAAATGAAAATACTATTTTAACTGATGAAGATAATTTAGTAAAAGGCAAAATTAATTTTATTATAGGTGACATAAAAAGTGGTTTCATATTTAAGGATTATGTAGTTATTTCAGAAACTGAAATATTTAATTCCAAAGATAATTATCAATATAAAACTAATTTTAAAATGGGTACAAAAATTAGAGATCTTAATAAATTAAACGTTGGTGATTATGTCGTTCATTCTTCCTATGGAATTGGCAAATATATGGGAATTAAAACACTTGTAAAAAATGGTATAAAAAAAGATTATTTGCAAATCAACTATGATGGGGATGATAAGTTATATGTTCCAGCATCAAAAATGGAATTTATTACTAAATATTCATCAGGTGATGGTGTAAAGCCTAAAATTAATAAATTAGGATCAAGTGAGTGGAATAAAGCTAAAGCAAAAGCACGTAAACATATTGAAGAAATGACAAAAGAACTTTTGGAGTTGTATGCTAAAAGAGAGAAGTCAGTTGGATTTAAGTTTCTAGACAATAAAGAATTACAAGAAGAATTTGATAATGATTTTGCTTATACTGAAACAAGTGATCAAATAAAAGTGGAAAAAGAAATATCAAAAGACATGGAATCTAGCCATCCAATGGATCGTCTTTTATGTGGTGATGTTGGTTATGGAAAAACAGAAGTAGCTTTTAGAGCAATGTTTAAGGCTGTTTGTTCTTCAAAACAAGTAGCGCTCTTATGTCCGACAACTATTTTATCAAGTCAGCATTATAAAAATGCTGTTGAACGATTTAAAGATTTTGACGTAAAAATATGTTTAATTAATAGATTTGTTTCTAAAAAAATAATGGACGCAAATATTGAAAAAATACGAAAAGGAGAAATAGATATAGTTATTGGCACGCATCGTATTTTATCAAATGATGTAGTATTTAAAGATCTAGGTTTACTTGTTGTTGATGAAGAACAACGATTTGGTGTACGACACAAAGAAAAAATTAAATCATATAAAAATAATATTGATGTTTTAACACTATCAGCAACTCCTATCCCACGTACTTTGCAAATGTCGATGACTGGATTAAGAAGTTTATCATTAATTGAAACACCACCGGTTAATAGATATCCTGTTCAAACATACGTATTAAAAGAAAATAAAACTATTATTAAAGATGCTATATATAAAGAAATATCTAGAGGTGGTCAAATATTTATTTTATACAATTATGTTGAAACTATAGAAGAAAAAATGAATGAAATAAAGAAATTGATTCCTGAATTAAAAATTGTTCATGCTCATGGAAGAATGTCTAAAATTGAGCTTGAAGATGTTATGCAAAAGTTTATTAATAAAGAATACGATTGCTTGATTTGTACTACTATAATTGAAACTGGAATTGATATACCTAATGTTAATACTTTAATAATTATGGATTCTGATAGATTTGGTTTATCTCAATTATATCAAATAAGGGGCCGTGTAGGTCGTAGTAATAAAGTTGCTTATTGTTATTTGATGTATAAGCCGGATAAAAATTTAAATGAAACTGCAATGAAAAGATTAAAAGCAATAAAAGAGTTCACTGAACTAGGAAGTGGTTTTTCTATTGCTATGCGTGATTTGTCATTAAGAGGTGCTGGATCTATACTTGGTAGTGAACAAGCAGGTTTTGTTGATGATGTTGGTATTGAACTATTTATGAAAATGTTAAATGAAGAAATAGATCGTTTAAATGGTAAGGAAAAAGTTGAAGTTAAAGAATCGCCATTACTTGATGCCCCAAGTAGTATTGGTGATGATTTAGCAATAGAATCAGATATGAAATTATTAATTCATAAAAAAATTAATACAATTGATTCTTTAGAAAGTCTTGAAAAAGTTAAAAAAGAATTAACTGATAGATTTGGTAAATTAGATGATGATGTAATTATTTATATGTATAGTGAATGGTTTGAAAAATTGGCAACAGATATTGTTGATAAAATTAAAATTAACCGAAATAGTGTTGATGTTATATTTAATAAAAATATTACTAATAAAATTGATGGTAAAGAATTATTTATGGAAGTTAATAAATTATCAAGAATGTTTAGATTTAGCATGAAAGATAACTCTTTAGTAATTACATTAGATACTATTAAATTAGATAAACATTATATCTATTATTTAATTGATTTAGTAAAACTTGTTAAAAAAAGTATAAAATAAAATAAATGTTTCACAATATATTTAGAAAGTGAGGCATTTAATGAAATCTACTGGTGTAGTTAGAAGAATAGATGAACTAGGTCGAATAGTTTTACCAAAAGAAATAAGAAAAAATTTAAAAATAAAAGCAGGAGATAGTTTAGAAATATTTATGAATGATAGAGATATTGTTTTAAGTAAATTTAATATTTTTGATGATAAAAAAGATTTATTTGATATGCTTGCTAATTCTGTTTTAGGTTATACAAAAAAAAGTTTTATTATTACTGATACTAGTAGAATAGTTGCAGGAAATAAATATTTAATTGATAAAGAAATCAGTGATGATTTGGATATTTTAATGTTTTCTAGAACAAGTAAAATAGGAAATAAGGAAATTTGTATTTGTTCAAATGTTTTTTCTAATCATTATTGTTATTCATCAATTATAAGTAATAGTGATGTCTGTGGTATTGTTGTTATTTTTGATGATGATATTACGAATAATGACTTCGAATTATGTAAATTTGTTTCTAAATTTATATCTAAATATTTAGAGGAGTGATTTTATGAGATGTTTTGAAAAAGTTAGTTTAAATGAATTTGAAAAAAATTATGATAAATCATTATACGATTTTGATTTACCTTCTAGAAGTACTAAAAAAAGTGCAGGTTATGATTTTTTTGCACCTTCTGATTTTATAATAAAAAAGGGAGAATGTCTAAAAATTTTTACTGGGGTTAAAGCCTGTATGGAAGAAAGAGATGTTTTATATTTATATATTAGAAGTAGCTTTGCAATTAAATATGGTTTAGTTTTAAAAAATAGCGTCGGTGTCATTGATTCTGATTATTATAATAATCCAGATAATGAAGGAAATATTATTTTTGTTATTGAAAATACATCTGATAATGATTTTGAAATAAAAAAAGGAACTCGTTTTGCTCAAGGGGTGTTTATGAACTATTTAACCATAGATGATGATAATTCTTTTGGTAAGAGAAATGGTGGCATTGGTAGTACTTTAATGTAAAATGTCGTAAAATGACTTGTATTTAATATTGTTTATTTATCTAATAATATGTTAAAATAAAAATGGTGGGTGGAAAAATATGGTAGAAAATGTTAATAAAATGATGTATGTTTATGGCTTTTGTATGTTTTTCTTCTTAATAATGATGATCCTTGATTTTAAAACTGTTGGATTATTATTTTGTCTTAGTTTAAATGCAGTTACTGCTGAATATATTATAATTAAAAATTTTGTATATTAGATGCACATAGTGCATTTTCTTTTTGGATTTTTTCTATATATTATGTTAAAATATTTTATGAAGGTGATTTTATGATCGATACACATGCTCATTTATTTAAAGAGTATTATACTGATGAAGAAAAGATAAACATTATTAATTCTTTTAATGGCTATATAATAGTTAGTGGAACAGATGATTCTACAAACAGAGAAGTATTAAATTTAAAATATAAAAATGTTTTTATAACTTTAGGAATTCATCCGGAGGCTGTTTTAGAATATAAAAAAAGTGATCTGAATTTTATAGAAATGAATATTAATAAGATAGTAGGAATAGGTGAAATAGGTCTTGATTATCATTATGAAAAGGAAACACGAGATAAACAAATTTGTTTATTTAAAACGCAACTAGATTTAGCAAAAAAATACAATAAAGCAGTTGTTATTCATAGTAGAGATGCAATTAATGATACTATAAATATTTTAAAAAATTATAAAGATGTTAGAAAAGTATTTCATTGCTATAGTGGTAGTATTGAAAGCGCTAATGAATTAATCAAACTTGATACTTATTTTGGTATAGGTGGAGTTCTAACTTTTAAAAACAATAAATTAGTTGACGTTGTAAAAAAATTACCACTTGAACGTATAGTGTTAGAAACAGATAGTCCTTTTTTAAGCCCTTTTAGAGGTCAAAAAAATGAACCTAAAAATATATGTTTAGTAGCTCAACAAATCGCACAAATTAAAGGCATTTCTTATGAAGAAGTGTTAAATATTACCACTCGCAATGCTATTAGATTATTTGACTTAAATATATAATTAGTGTAATATATATTTGAGGTGCTTATGAAAAAGAGACTTTTAGATATCATGTATATAGTAATTTCTATTACTTTAATATATGGTGTTGATAAATATACAAAAAGAGATATAATTAAAACAGAAATAATTAAATATGATACAATTGAAACATATGATGATTCGATACCTAAAAATAATAAGAATGTATTAGTTGCTGGTCAAAATGGTAAAATTATTACAAATTTAACTACTGGTGAAGTCCAAGTTTTTGAAAGTATAACAGAACAAGTTGTTATAGGAACTGGTCCAGAAGCAGATTATACTGGAAAATTAACTGGATATGGTCCTGATTGTTATGGATGTACAGGTTTATTATATTGTCCAGATAGTGATGGAAATTATCACTATTTGACTAATGATGTTGAAAGTACTTTTTTTAATGATAAAGAATATGGTAAAATACATATTTTAGCAAGTGATCCAACATTATTTCCATGTGGAACAATTATTCATGTTGTAAATGATAATATGGATATAATTGGAGTTTGTATGGATACTGGTATTGCTATGAGAAATGCATGGCGATTATATGGAAATGTATTAATAGATTTAGCTTTTACAGGTGAATCTATAACAGCACATGTAACAAATAATAATACAAAATTTACAGTATTAAGGTGGGGTTGGTAATGGATTTTAACTTTAAAAAAAAATATGGTCAAAATTTTTTAAAAGATAAAAGAATTATTGAAAGCATTGTTTATAAATCGAATGTAGATAATGATACTTTAGTTTTAGAAATAGGTCCTGGTGCAGGTGCTTTAACATGTGAACTTGCTAAAAAGTCAGGACATTTAATAGCTTTTGAGATTGATGAAAGCTTAAAAAATATTCTTGATTCTAAACTAAATGAATATAATAATGTAGAAGTAATATATGGTGATTTTTTAGATACCAATGTTAATGAAATAATTAATAAATATAATTATTCAAAAAAAATAATGGTTTCAAATTTACCTTATTATATTACTACACCAATTATTTTAAAATTTATAAACGAAAATATTGATGTTAGCAAATTGGTAATTATGGTTCAAAAAGAAGTAGCTGAAAGATTTAATGCCAAATCAGGAGATCATGAATATAATTCATTAACTGTATTTTTAAATTATTATTATGATATAAAAAAATTAATTAATGTTCCAAGAAATGTATTCGTACCAGTACCAAATGTTGATAGTATGGTCATCGAACTTTCTAAAAAACAAAATAAAATTTATGTAAAAAACGAAGAATTGTTTTTCAAATTAGTAAGAGATAGTTTTAAATATAAACGCAAAACTTTAAAAAATAATTTAATTGGTTATGATTTAGAAAAAATTGATAAAATTTTAAAGGAAAATGGACTTTCTTTACAAGTAAGAGCTGAAACTTTAAGTTTAGAAATGTTCATAAAAATTGCTAATGGGATGGATATATGATAGAAATTATTAATAATTATTTATGGATTTTTGTTGTTATTATAATGATTTTATCATCTTTGTATTTTACATTTAAATTAAAAGGAGCTCAATTCAATTTTAAGGAGATGCTAAAAAATATTATTAGAAATGATTCTAATGCTAAAGTATCTCCTTTTAGTGCTCTCATGCTTTCTTTAGCAGGAAGAATTGGTGTAGGCAGTATTAGTGGAGTTGCACTTGCTATTTATATAGGTGGAAGTGGAACAATATTTTGGTTATGGATTATGGCATTTATTGGTTCTATTTTGACATTTTCTGAAACGGTACTTGCATCAAAATATCATATTAAAGATGGAAATGTTTTCGTTGGAGGACCATCTTATTATATTGAAAAAGGTTTAAAAAAGAGATGGTTAGGAATTTTATATTCAATTACAATAATTATTGCTTATGTTTGTTTTTTTATAGCTATTCAATCTAATACAATTACTAAATCAGTAGGAAATTTTGAAATATTTTCAAATATCCAATATTTATCATATATTATTGGTAGTTTACTTGCTATTTTAATTTCATTCATTATATTTGGGGGAATAGATAGAATTACTAGTTTTACTAATAAATTAGTACCAATAATGGGAATATTTTATTTAAGTTTATCTTTTTATGCTGTTTTAAAAAACATAAACGATGTACCTATAGTTTTAAATACTATAATTAAAAATGCATTCAGTTTAAAAGCAGGATTAGGTGCTTTAATAGGCGGCGTTATTTTAACAGGCATAAAAAGAAGTGTTTTTTCGAGTGAAGCAGGAATTGGAACAGGAGCGATTGCTTCTAGTATTAGTGATACTAAATATCCAGCATCTTTAGGATATGTTCAAATGCTTGGTATATATGTAACAACACTTATTATATGTACTTCTACAGCAATGATCATTTTGCTTGGTCCAACATTAACAGATATAATTGATGCAAATGGTATTGAATTTGCTCAAAATGCCTTTGATTATCATTTTGGTTCATTTGGTTCAATTTCACTATTTATGTGTGTATTTATGTTTAGCTTTTCAACTATATTAACAGGTTATTATTATGGAGAAGCATGTTTTAAACATATTTTTAAAAGTAATAAAGGTAATTTAATAATTAAATTAGGAACAGTTATAGTTGTTTTTATAGGATCAGTTATATCTAGTCAAATTTTATGGAATTTAGTTGATATGTTTATCGCTTTATTAGCGCTAATTAACATATACGCAATGTTTGCTTTAAGAAAAGATGTTATTCAAGAATATGAGGAGTATGGTAAATGATGTTTGGTAATGATTGGGATATTGTTTTAAAAGATGTAATGAATGAAAAATGGTTTTTAGATTTACTTGAAGAAGTAAAAAAAGAATATAAAACAAAAACTATTTTTCCTTTAGAACAAAATGTATTTAATGCTTTCATTTATACACCTTTTAAATATGTTAAAGTAGTAATTTTGGGTCAAGATCCTTATCATGGAGAAAATGAAGCTCATGGATTATCTTTTTCTGTCAAGGAAGGTATTAAAATGCCACCATCACTTAATAATATATTTAAGGAATTGTATGATGATTTAGGCATAAAAAGAAGTAAAACAGATTTATCTGATTGGGCATACCAAGGTGTTTTACTTTTAAATTCAATTCTTACTGTTGAAAAAGATAAGCCACTATCACATTCGTTTTTAAATTGGGAAAAATTTACTGATGTTGTTATTCAAAAATTATCCAATCGTGGTCATGTAATATTTGTATTATGGGGAAGTTTTGCACGAAGTAAAAAGGTATTGATTAATACTAAAAAAAACTATATAATAGAGAGCGTACATCCATCTCCTTTATCTTGTTATAGGGGATTTTTTGGAAGTAAACCATTTTCTAAAGTAAATAATATTTTAAAAAGTGAAGGTTTAAAAGAAATTAAGTGGTGATTTATGGATAAAGCTTTGGATTTTATAAATAAATATATTGATGATGGTGTTGTAATTGCATGTTCTGGTGGACCAGATTCAATGGCCCTTTTTGATGTCCTATTAAAATCAAGTTTAAAAAACATTGTATGTGCTCATGTTAATCACAAAGTTAGAGCTGAAAGTGATTCAGAAGCTATTATGGTAAAAAATTTTTGTTTAAAAAACAAAATTCCTTTTGAGTTATATGAAATATCAGAGTATAGTGGGATTAATTTTGAAGCAGAAGCAAGAGAAAAAAGATATATGTTTTTTGAATCTGTTTTAAAAAAATATAAATATAAAAATTTATTAACAGCTCATCATGGTGACGATTTAATGGAAACTATATTATATAGATTAGTTAGAGGTTCCAGTTTAGAAGGATATGCAGGATTTAAATATATTTCTGAAAGAGAAAATTATACTATTTTTAGACCATTAGTTTGGTATAGTAAAGATGAAATAATGGAATATGTTAAAAAAAATAATATTCCTTATGCAATTGATTCTAGCAATAATAATACTGATTATTTAAGAAATAAATTTAGACATAAAGTTTTGCCTGTATATAAAGAAATAAATAAAGATGCTCATATTAAATTTTTACAATTTTCAAATATATTAAATAAATATGATAATTTTATTAATTCATATATTGATAAGATTTATCCATCTATAGTAAATGATGAGATTAATATTCCTTTACTTTTAAAAGAAGATGAATTAATTATTGATAACATTATTTATAAATATTTAGTTAATATTTCCGATAATATTAATACACGACATATTGAATTTGTAAAAAAAGTTATTTCATCTAGTAAAAAAAATGTTATAATTAATTTGCCTGGTATTACTTTAGAAAGAAAATATAATAAATTGGGTGTATTTAAGGAAAAAAGTAACTATTTATATGAACTAAATAATTATGTTAAACTAGATAATGGTTATATTATTAAGAAAATTGAAGATACTACAGATAATTCTAATTATGTTTGTAAATTAGATTCTAAAGAAATTAATTTGCCTTTACATGTAAGAAATTATAATAAAGGTGATAGAATTAATATTAAAAATAGTTATAATAAAAAAGTATCAGATATTTTTATTGATAATAAAATAAGCGATAGAAATAGTTTTCCAATTGTTTTAGATAGTTCAAATAATATATTGTGGTTACCAGGTGTGAAAAAATCAAAATTTTGTAAAACAAAAGATGAAAAGTATGATATAATACTTTTATACTGTTTGGAGGAAGAAAATGAAAAATAATGTTAAAAAAGGTTTAATACCTTATCTAGCTTTCTTTTTAGTAGTTATGCTTGTACTTGGTTTTTTAAATGGTACAGGATATAAGACAAATGAAATTACTTATGAACAATTTTTGAATTATGCTAAAAGTGAAGATGAAGCTAATAAAATTAAATATATAGATATAACTTCCAATAGTTCAGCTGGAATTTATACTATTACAGGTAAACTAAATAGTTATGGCGAAAAAGAAACATTTACTTTTTCTATTGCCAATTCCGATGCTGTTGTAGGTAACATTTACGAATTAGCAAATGAATATAATTTTTCTATTAAAGCATCACGTGATCCAGGATCAAGTACTGTTTTGTATTTCGTTGTAAATATATTACCATTTTTGATCTTTGGTGTTGTTATATTTGTTTTTTTGTCAAAACAAATGGGTAGTGCAAATAAATCAATGGATTTTGGCCGCAGTAGAGCTCGTTTAAGTGACGGCGGAAATAAAGTAACATTTAAAGACGTTGCTGGATTAGAAGAAGAAAAAGAAGAAGTTCAAGAATTAATCGACTTCTTAAAAGAACCTAAAAAATTTCAAAAAATGGGAGCAAGAATTCCTAAAGGTGTTTTATTAGTTGGGCCTCCTGGTACTGGTAAAACATTACTTGCTAGAGCCGTTGCTGGAGAAGCAAATGTTCCATTTTATTTTATAAGCGGATCTGATTTTGTCGAACTTTTTGTTGGTATTGGTGCTTCGCGTGTTCGTGATATGTTTAGACAAGCTAAACATAACGCTCCTTGTTTAATATTTATCGATGAAATAGATGCTGTAGGTCGCCAAAGAGGTGCTGGTCTTGGTGGAGGACATGATGAAAGAGAACAAACGTTAAATCAATTATTAACTGAAATGGATGGTTTTGGTGCTAATGAAGGTATTATAATACTTGCAGCTACTAATAGACCGGATGTTTTAGATCCTGCTCTTTTAAGACCAGGAAGATTTGATAGACAAATTACTGTTAATTTACCAGATGTTAAAGGCAGAGAAGAAATACTTGCTGTTCATGCTAAAGGTAAATACTTTAATAGAGGTGTTAATCTTGCTAATTTAGCAAAAAGAACTGCTGGATTTAGCGGAGCTGATCTTGAAAACTTATTAAATGAAGCTGCTTTACTTGCTGTAAGAAGAAATAAAGATAAAATTTCTATGGCTGAAATAGATGAAGCACAAGATAGGGTTTTAATGGGACCTGCTAAAGTTACTCATAAATATACTGAACATGAAAAAGAGGTTGTTGCATACCATGAAGCAGGACATGCTGTTGTTGGTATTAAACTTGATGGAGCTCATGACGTTCAGAAAATAACAATTATTCCACGTGGTCAAGCTGGTGGTTATAATTTGATGCTTCCTAAAGAAGAAACTTATTTATCTACAAAAAAAGAACTTTTAGAAACTATTAGTGGCTTACTTGGAGGACGTGTTGCTGAAGTATTAAAATTTGGTGAAATGACTACAGGTGCTCATAATGATTTTGAAAAAGCTACTAAAATTGCTCGTGCCATGGTTACAGAATATGGAATGAGTAGTTTAGGACCTGTTCAATTTGAACAACAAAGCGAAGGTAGTGTTTTTCTAGGTAGAGATTATAATAAGAGTCGTAATTTCAGCGGTCAAATAGCATTTCAAATTGACGAAGAAATGAGAAGAATTATCAATGAACAATATAAGGTAACTGAAAAAATAATTAAAGATAATATGGATTTACTTGAATTAATTGCCAAAACTTTAATTGAGAAAGAAACTTTAACTAAAGAAGAAATTGATAGTTTAGTTAAGACAGGTTCTTTACCAAAAGAAGATGATATTTCTTTTGATGATATGACAGTTGTTGAACTAAAAAAATATGCAGAAGATAATAATATAAGTATAAGTTCAACTAAAAAAGAAGATATTATTAAAGAATTAAAGGACGCTAGTAAATAGTGTTCTTTTTGTTTATTTTTTTTCAATAATTTGATACAATATAAAAAGCGAGGTTAATTATGATTAAATTCAAAAAAAGAGGATTATTAATTGTAGTTTCAGGCCCTTCAGGTGCTGGAAAAGATAGTGTTTGTAATTTAGTAAAAGAAAAAAATAACAATATGTGGATTTCTATTTCTTGTACATCAAGAGAAATAAGAAAAGGTGAAGAAGATGGAATTAATTATTTTTATTTAACAAAAGAAGAATTTGAAAATAAAATAAAAAATAATGATTTTTTAGAATATGCAATTTACAATAACAATTATTATGGAACACCTTTATATAAAATAGAAGAAAATTTAAATAAAGGGATTGATGTTGTTTTAGTTATTGAAGTACAAGGTGCTCTAAAAGTGAAAAAAATATATCCAGATGCAATTTTTATATTTATTTTGCCACCAAGTATGGAAGAATTAAAAAATAGACTTATTAAAAGAGGTACTGAAAGTACTGAAAAAATACTAGAAAGATTTAAAACTGCATATAAAGAAATAAACGAAATATCAAAATATAATTATGTAATAGTTAATAATATTCTAGATGAAGCTGTATCAAAAATGCAATCTATCATTGTAGCAGAAAGATGTAGAGTGGATAGAATAGAAGAAACAAATTTGAGCAATACGGAAGAATTATTACATGAAAAATTAATAGATAAATTTAGTAAAAAATGACTTTTATGTATTTAAAATAACTATTATTTTAAATATAATAAAATAATTATTATTTTATTAATTAAATAAATTTAATTTTGTGTAAAGTAAGTTATAAATAAAAGTAAAAAAATATTAAATAAAACTATCGAAAAAAAAATAAAAATATGATATCATATATATATGAATAGAAATGGTGATGTACATGGGAAAAATAATTGCATTAGTTAATCAAAAAGGTGGAGTAGGAAAAACAACAACTAGTATTAATTTAGCTGCTTCATTAGGATATTTAAAAAAGAAAGTATTACTTGTTGATTTAGATCCACAAGGTAATTCTTCTACTGGACTTGGAATTCATAAATCTAACTTTGAAAATAGTATTTATGAATTATTGACAGATAAGTGTGAATTAAAAGATGTTATTATAAAAACAAAATTTCAAAATTTGTATATAATACCATCATACATAAATTTAGCAGGTGTTAATTTTGAATTAATGGAAAAGAGTAGACTTGATCCAACATTTGTAAAAAACGCTCAATTAAAGAAGTATTTAGATCAAGCCAAAGAAAATTTTGATTACATTATAATTGATTGTCCACCTTCATTGGAACTTTTGACATTAAATGCTCTAATGGCATCTGATTCAGTAATTATTCCTGTTCAATGTGAATTCTTTGCACTTGAAGGAATAATGCAACTTTTAAATACAATTGTACTTGCTCAAAGAGATATAAATCCAAAATTGGAAATAGAAGGTGTCTTATTAACTATGTTGGACAGTAGAACTAATTTGGGATTAGAAGTTGTAGAAGAAGTAAAAAGTTATTTTAAGGAAAAAGTTTATGAAACTATTATTCCTAGACTTGTAAGATTATCTGAAGCACCAAGTCATGGCAAACCAATATTAGCTTACGATTTTCAAAGTAGAGGCACAGAAGCTTATATAAATTTAGCTAAGGAAGTGATTAGTAAAAATGGAAACTAAGAAAAAAGCTTTAGGAATGGGATTAGAACAATTATTTAATGGCGATAATATAGATATTGCTTCATTTGAAAAAAAAATATATGAATCAACATCAAGTGAAGAAATTGTCGAGTTAAATTTAGATGAGTTGAGACCAAATCCTTATCAACCACGTATAAATTTTAATGAAGAAGCCTTAAATGATTTAGCTTCATCAATTAAAGAAAATGGTGTATTTCAACCTATTATTGTTAAAAAAAGTATAAAAGGATATGAAATTATAGCTGGCGAAAGAAGAGTTCGTGCTAGTCGTATTGCTGGATTAAAAACTATACCAGCAATTATAAGAACATTCACTGATGATCAAATGATGAGTATTGCTTTACTTGAAAATTTACAAAGAGAAAATTTGAACATTATAGAAGAAGCAAAAGCTTATAAATTAATGCTTGAAAGATTATCATTAACACAAGAAGAATTATCAGTTAAAGTAGGAAAAAGCAGAAGCCATATCACTAATATTTTAGGTATTTTAAGATTACCAGATGATGTGCAATCATTATTAAAATTTGGTAAATTATCTATGGGACATGCTAGAGTATTAAGTAAATTAGAAGATAATAAAAAAATTGCTGAACTTGCAAATAAAATCGTTGACAATGATTTAAGTGTTCGTGATTTGGAAAGAATGATAGATGATAGTTTTGAAAGAAAAGTCAAAAATCATAAACATGTAGAATCAGTTGATCCTAATCTTCGTGATATTGAAAATAATTTAATGGAAAAATTTGATACAAAAGTTAAAATTCGTGATAATAAAATAGAAATTAAGTTTAATAATATAGCTGATTTAAACAGAATATTAGAAATAATTAAATACAATGAGTGATAATATGAAGGAATATAAATTAGGTAGTATAGTAATTATGAAAAAAAATCATCCTTGTGGTGGAAACAAATTTGAAGTTGTTAGAATGGGCGCAGACATAAAAATTAAGTGTTTAGAATGTGGCCATTTAGTAATGCTTCCAAGGATTGATTTTAATAAAAGAATAAAAAAAATAGAGTCTTATTAGGAGGCAAGGATGTTTAAAAAAAATACAAAAGGAATTGGGCCGGTTGTTGTTATTTTAATTTTAACAGTAATTGTTATAGCCTTAAGTTCTGTTTGCTCAATATTAGAATTTCAGGGAGAAAAGACAGAAATTATTAATGGTACATTAACTACATCATTAGTTTCTGTTCAAAATATATTTACGCCATCAGGATTTAAATATATTTTAACAAGTGTTGTTACTAATTTTAAATTATTTAATCCATTATTTTTACTTATTATATCTTTAATTGGTATTGGAATAGGAGAGAGATCAGGACTATTTAAAGCATTATTCACACCATTAAAAAAATTAAAATCACCTGTAATTACTTTTATTGTTTTCTTTTTAGGGGTTATATCTTCTGTAATAGGAGAATATAGTTTTGTTATTTTAATTCCATTAGCTGGTATTTTGTATAAGTATACTAATAGAAATTCAATGGTAGGTGTTATTACAGCTTTTTTAGGCATTTGTATTGGCTATGGAACAGGCATACTTGTAAATGCAAATGATTATGATTTGAGTGTTTTAACACTTGATGCTGTAAAAGCTTCGTTTAAATTAAGTAATAAATATAATATGTGGTCTAATTTATATATTATGTTATTCAGTACATTATTAATTAGTTTAGTAGGAACAGTTGTTATTGAAAAATACGTAGCAGTTAATTTCAAAAGAACTTTTTACGATGACGATGAATTAATTGTTGATAGACGAGCTAATACAATTACTTTAATTACTTTTCTTGTTTTATTGTTAGTTGTTATATTAGGAATAATCCCAATTAAACCATTAGGATTTTTACTTGATAATAGTGGTGTTAATTATGTTAGTAAACTATTTAGTTCATCATCACCATTTTATGCAGGGTTTTTATATATATTTATTTTAATTATGTTAATATGTGGTTATGTATATGGTGATATATCAAAGAATGTAAAAAATACAACGGAATACAGTGTTGGTATTTCATCATCATTTGAAAATTTGGGCTATGTTTTTATCTTAATGTTTTTTACATCTCAATTAATTGGTATATTAGAATGGACTAATTTGGATGTAGTAATTGCCACTAATTTATCAAATTTATTGGGTTTAATCGAATTTTCAGGTGTTCCTTTAATTGTTACATTTTTCTTAATTATTGTTATTATGACATTTGTTATGCCAAGTGCGATTAGTAAATGGTCTATATGCGCACCAACTATTGTTCCGCTTTTTATGAAAAGTAACATTGTTCCATCATTTACACAATTTATTTTTACTGCGGCAGATGGGGTTGGTAAAGCAATTACTCCTATATTTGGTTATTTTATAGTTTTTCTTGGATATCTTGAAAAATATAACGAAAATAAAAAAATAACAATTTTTGGTACAATAAAAAGTATAATAGTTCCTATTTTATTACTTGTTGTTACATGGATATTAATTTTAGTTGGCTGGTATGTTATAGGATTACCACTTGGAATTGGAACTAGTTTAACTTTATAGAAAACAGATTTATTATCTGTTTTTTTGACTTTATATGTACTATTTTAAAAAAATAGTGTATAATAGCAATTAGTTTGAAAGGGTGATTTAAATGGGTTTAACCGTTGGAATTGTTGGATTACCTAATGTTGGTAAATCAACTTTATTTAATGCTTTAACTAGTAATAATATATTAGCAGCAAATTATCCATTTGCAACAATAGAACCAAATGTAGGTATGGTTGCTGTACCAGATAAAAGATTGGATTTTTTAAATGAAATGTATAAACCAAAATCTCTAGTTCCTACTTCTTTAGAATTTACTGATATTGCAGGATTGGTAAAAGGTGCATCTACTGGTGAAGGACTAGGTAATAAATTTTTATCGCATATTAGAGAAGTAGATGCTATATGTGAAGTTGTTAGATGTTTTGATGATGATAATATAATTCATGTAAGTGGAAATGTTGATCCAATAAGAGATATTGAAACAATTAGTGTAGAATTAATGTTATCTGATTTAGAAATTGTTACATCAAGACTTGCTAGAATTGAAAAAAAAGCTGTTATGGCAAAGGATAAAGAATCTTTAAAAGAAGTTGAACTTTTAAAAAAAATAAGAAATGGATTAGAAGAAAATATACCAGTTAGACATTTAGATTTAAATGAGGAAGAATTATTTATGATTAAATCATTTTCTTTATTGTCTTCTAAACCAATTGTTTATATGGCTAATATTGAAGAAAAAGATATTTTAAATACTAATAAATATGTTGATATGGTAAAAGAATATGCATTAAAAGATCAAGCTGATGTAATTGTTGTATGTGCAAAAATAGAAGAAGAATTATCAACACTATCTTTAGAAGATAGGACAGTATTTTTAGATGATTTAGGCATTAGCGAAAGTGGACTTGATAAATTAATTAAGTCTTTATATGGTTTACTTGGCTTAAAAACTTTTTTTACATCTGGAACTGATGAAGTAAGAGCATGGACTTTTAAAAACGGAATGAAAGCACCAGAATGCGCAGGAATTATTCATTCTGATTTTGAAAGAGGATTTATTAAGGCTGAAGTAATGAGTTTTGGTGATTTAAAAGAACTTGGAAGTGAAAAAGCTGTTAAAGAAGCAGGTAAACTTCGTCTTGAAGGAAAAGAATATATTATGCAAGATGGAGATATTTGTTATTTTAGGTTTAATGTCACAAAATAAAGTTGGACTTGATAAAAAATCATAAAATTTTTGATATGATGTTTACAAGTCTTTTTTTTTCTGCTATAATCTTAAACGAGTATTTATTTACTCCTTGCTTTGTCTAGTGCAAAGCCATTGACCATGAGGAGGTGAATTAGATTGAAAAAGTATGAAGTTATGTTTATTGTAAAACCTACTTTATCAGAAGAAGAAGTTACTGCTGTTTTTAACAAATATAAAAAAGTATTAACTGATAATAAAGCATCTATTACAGGTGAAACTGATATGGGACAAAGAGAATTAGCTTATGAAATCAAAAAGCTTAAATCAGGACATTATTTCGTTTTAAATTTTGAAACAGATAATGAAAATTCTGTAAACGAATTTAATAGACTTGCTACTATTGATGCTGATATCGTACGTCATTTAATAACAAAAGTAGGAGAATAATTATGAATAAAGCATTATTAGTTGGTCGTATAACGATCAAACCAGAATTAAGAACAACTAGTTCTGGAATACCATTTACACGTTTTAGTGTAGCAATTAACCGTCCATTTAGCAATAATGGTGAAAGAGTTGCTGATTTCATTAACATACTTGTTTGGAGAAAACAAGCAGAAAATGTATGTAACTTTTTGGATAAAGGAAGCCAAGTTGCTATAGAGGGCAGAATACAAACTGGAAGTTATACTGATAAAGATGGAAATAATCGCACTTCTTTTGAAGTAGTTGCAGATAATGTACAATTCCTTGATTCAAAATCTCAAAGAAGTAATGATAGCATGATGTCTAGTCCTGAAGGTACTGACTTGAGTAATGATACTTATAGCGAATTTGGAGAAAGCGTTTCCATAGATGATAATTTCCTAGAATAGGAGAAAATATGGCAGAATTTTTTAGAAAAAAGAAAAAGGTTTGTCAAATGTGTGCTGGTAAAACAGTTGATTATAAAGATGTTGATGTAATTAAAAGATATGTAAGCTCTGATAAAGGTAAAATTTTACCTCGTCGTATTACAGGAGCATGTGCTAAACATCAAAGATTTATCGCTGGTGAAGTAAAAAAAGCACGTTTTATGGCTTTAATACCTTTTGTTAAATAAGAACTTCGGTTCTTTTTTTATTTATTTCCTTTTAATTATTTGATATAATTAAGTGGGGATATTATGAAATATATTGATGTACATAATTTAAAATATCAAAATGTAATTAAAAATGCTTCATTTTGTATATCTGAAAAGTGGAATTCATTTTATTTTTCAGGTGATACATTAATACCTATTTTAATGGGTTATGAAGATTATGAGGGTTATATAAATATAGATGGTAATTTTTTGAGTAAAAATAATATTTATAATTTAAAAAATAAATTATATTATGTTGATAAAAATTTTTATTTTGTTTCTAATAATTTATATAATGAATTTTTACTTGGAAGTGAAAATATCAAATTAATAGACGAGTATATTATAAAATTTGAATTATCTAATTATAAATATATAAATATTGATGATATTCCTTTTGATAAAAAAATTATAGTTTCTATACTATATGGTATATTAAAAAGATTTAAATTTATTTATTTAAATAATGTTTTATGTTTTTTAAGTATAGATGATAGAAATAAAATTTATTCTTTGCTTATAGAAAACAATATAATTGTTTTAAATTTTACGACTAATCCTGAAGAATTATTATATTCAAAACAAATTATAAAAAAAGATTTTAGCGTTTGTTCAGTTAACGAAATAACGGATGTTAAAATTGTTGATTTATGTGATAGACTTATTAATTATGGCATATTAAAAGAAAAAAGTATAGATATGGATGAGGTAATTTTTAATTTATGAATAAATATCAATTTGATGGAATTATAAATGGTTTTACATTAGATGAAAATTTAATTGATGGAAATGTCATTTGTGATATAGAAAAACAATTATTATGTATTTCAAAAAAAAATTATAAGTCGTCAGAATATATTGATATTAGCACTTTTGATAAAAAAAATTTAACATATTATGAAAAATTTTTAATTGTTTTTAATTCTTATTTACTAAAAAAACCAGAATATATAATATTTAAAAATATGTTTTGTGATTTTGAATATGATGATATAAAAAAATTACAAATTTTATTTAGAACAATAAAAAAAAATAAAGTATGCAAAATTATAATTTGTTCAAAAAATACTGAAATATTACTTGATTTATGTGATTATGTCATTTGTGAAGAAGGAACTGGCAATATAATTGATATATTTAAAAATAAAAAAAATAATGTTCCTTTTTGCATTGAATTTGCTCAAAAAATTGAAAAATACAAAAATAAAAAAATAGGAATATATCGTAATAATGTTGCTGATTTAGCAAAGGATGTGTATAGATTTGAAGAATAGTATAGTTTTTTTAGTTCCATCTTATTTTAAGATTATATCTTTTTTGTTTTTCTTTTTGTCAAGTTTATTAGCCCATGATTATTTAGGAATAATATTACTTTTTTGTATTTTATTATTTATTAATTTGCGTAGCAAAATAAACTTTAAAATTTATAAAATTGATTTTTTTGATTTTATAATTATATTATTGACATCTATAATTTGTCATTTACAATTTATTTATATTTTTCAATTTTTGTTAATTTTTTCTTATATAAAGTATTTATTATATACAAATAATTATTTAGATTTAGATAATTCTTTTTACAAAATATTTAAACATAAATTATTCAAATATTTTTACAAATATAAAATTATTAAAAATAATTTTAAATTATATATAAAAACTAATTATTCAATGTATGGGAAAAGAAATATAATAAATTCATTATACTTATCTTTTAAAAATATAAATTACACAAAATATGAAAATTTAAAAAATTATAATATAAAATCATCCAAAACTAATTTATATGATTATTTATTTGTTTTTTTACATATTGTAAGTTTTGTTTTTTGTTTTCTTTTGGAGGTATATAAATGAGATATTTTATGAAATTTAGTTATAACGGTTCAAAATTTAATGGTTATCAAAAACAAATTAATAAAAGGACTGTTCAAGGTGATATTGAAAATGTTTTAAGTCAAATATTTAATGAGAAAATTAGAGTAGTTGCATCTGGAAGAACTGATGCTGGCGTACATGCTTATAATCAATGTTTACATTTTGATAGTCAAAAGAAATTAAGTTTTGTTAAATTAAGACATTCTTTAAATTGTTTGTTGAAAAATATTTATATTAAAGAATTGTATTCTGTTTCTGAAGATTTTCATGCAAGATATAGTGCAATTTCAAAAGAATATCTTTATAAAATAAATATAGGAATTTTTAATCCAATTGAAGAAGAATATGTATATCAATATAATGAAAAACTTGATATAGCAAAAATGCAAGAAACAGCAAAAATATTTATTGGCAAACACGATTTTAGATCCTTTACTTCACTAGACTACGAAAAAGACTGTACACGAATTATTTATAGTATAAATATTACCATTGAAAATGATATAATTTCAATTGACTTTATAGGAAATGGGTTTTTAAAATATATGGTAAGAAATATAGTTGGAGCATTAATAGAAGTTGGAAATGGAAGTAAGAATATTTTTGATGTTCAAAAAATATTAGATGCTAAAGATAGAAAAAAAGCAGGAATTTGTGCTTCAAGTAATGGTTTATATTTAGTTAACGTTAATTATAGTTAATTTCCAAATAAATTATATTAATTTAACTTGACAAACAAACAGTAATTTACTATAATCTTAACTGGTACATTTTATTAAGCCCATTAAATCAGATCTTGGGACAATCTGATTAAAATTAGAAAGGGAAAAATATGAAAAATAGTTATATGCAAAGAGCAGAAGATGTAAAACGTGATTGGTATGTAATTGATGCTACTGATGTTAATTTAGGTAGATTAGCTACAAAAGTTGCTCATGTTTTACGTGGAAAGCATAAACCAACTTTTACACCTCATGTTGATTGTGGAGATTGTGTAATAGTTGTTAATGCTTCAAAAGTAAATTTAACTGGAGATAAGTTAGATAACAAAATGTATTATAACCATAGTGGTTATACTGGTGGTCTTCGTGAAAGAACTGCTAGAGTTATGAAAGAAAAATATCCAGTAGAAATGGTTGAAAGAGCTGTAAAAGGTATGCTTCCAAAAGGACGTTTAGGACGTCAAATGTATACAAAATTATTTGTATATGAGGGAGAAAATCATCCTCATGCTGCTCAAAAACCAATTAAAATGGAAGTTAAATAGGAGGAAGTATGGCAGAAAGATTATTTATTGGAACTGGCCGCAGAAAATCTTCTGTAGCGCAAGTTAGAATGGTACCTGGAACAGGTAAAATTACTGTTAATGGTCGTGACGTTCATGATTTCTTTCCTTATGAAACTAACGTTATGGACTTAAAACAACCACTTGTTGCAACTAATAATGAAAATACATTTGATATTGATGTAGTTGTTAAAGGTGGCGGATTTACAGGACAAACTGGTGCAATTCGTTTAGGTATTACTCGTGCTTTATTAGAATATGATAAAGTAAACGAAGGTAATGAAAATAGTTATCGTAAATTATTAAAAGTAGCTGGATTTGTTACTCGTGATTCTCGTAAAAAAGAACGTAAAAAACCAGGACTTAAAGCTGCTCGTCGTGCACCACAATTCTCTAAGAGATAATTTTGTAGAATTGTTAAACTCAATAATTTATATTATTGGGTTTTTTGTTGATATATTTTTGCTATTTTGATAAAATTATATATGAAAAGGTGATAACTGTGATTTTAGAAGGTAGTATTGTAGATATTAATAATTGTTTTGGGAAAGTAGAAGTAAATAATAAAATATATGATTTTCCTTTAGAAATTGTATATGGTGATATTTTAAATAAAAATGACATAGTAAAAGTTAGATTTGAAAATGATATACCTAAAATAATTACTAAATACGAAATATTAGAATTGGAGGAATATTTAGATGTTGATTAATAAAGATTTTAAAGATTATGAATGTATTGATGCAGGTAATGGCGAAAAAATAGAACGATTTGGTAAAATTATATTAAGAAGACCTGATCCACAAGCAATGTGGAATTCTAATTTAAATGAATATAAAAATTTAGATGGTTTCTACCATAGAAGTGATAAAGGTGGCGGATATTGGGAATATTTTACAAAATTTCCACCATATTTTACTATTAATTATAAAGATTTGACATTCAAAGTTGGTCCAACAAATTTTAAACATATGGGAATTTTTCCAGAACAATCAGTTAATTGGGATTATATGATTAATAAAATATCGAAGGCAAACAGAAAAATTAAAGTCCTTAATTTATTTGCATATACTGGATGTGCTACAATGGCATGTAGTAAAGCCGGTGCTAATGTAGTACATGTAGATGCATCAAAAGGTATGATTGAATGGGCAAAAGAAAACATGAAATTGTCACATTTAGAAAATAATAGTATTCGTTTTATATGTGATGATTGTTTAAAATTTGTTCAAAGAGAATATAGAAGAGGTAACAAATATGATGCTATTATAATGGATCCGCCAAGTTATGGTAAAGGACCAAATGGTGAAGTTTGGAAATTTGAAGATTCTTTATATATCTTAATTGAAGCATGTAATAAAATATTAAGTGACAAACCATTGTTTTTCTTGATTAATTCATATACTACTGGTGTATCTAGTACAGTGCTCGCTAATATTTTAAAGACAACAATTAAATTGGATGGAAAAATCAGTTGTGGTGAAGTTGGAATACCAATTACTAAAAGAGATTTAATTTTACCTTGTGGTATATTTGGAAGATGGGAAGAAAATGATTGATGTTTTATATGAAGATAATCATATAATTGTTGTTTTGAAACCAGTCAACGTTCCTGTATGCCCGGATAGTTCAGGTGATTTAGATCTATTAAGTATGATAAAAAAATATTTAGAAAATAAGTATAATAAGAAAAATGCTTTTGTAGGACTTGTACATAGACTTGATAGACCAGTAGGTGGTGTTATGGTATTTGCCAAAACATCTAAAGCTGCTAGTAGGTTAAGTGATCAAATAAGAAAAAAAGAATTTTCAAAAAAATATTACGCTGTTGTTTGTGGTAAAATTCAAGAAAACGGTATATATATTGATAAATTAGAAAAAAATAGCAAAACAAATACATCTTTTGTATCAAAAAATGGAAAAGATTGTTCATTAAAATTCAATAGAATTAAAACAAACACTAAATTTTCCCTTGTTTCTATAGATCTTGAAACAGGACGAAGTCATCAAATAAGGGTTCAATTTTCTTATCACGGCTTTCCATTATATGGTGATCAAAAATATAATAAAAAAGCTAAACTGCATGAGCAGATAGCTTTGTTTGCTTATAGTTTAACTTTTCTACATCCTGTAAAACAAGAAAAAATAACATTTTCAGTTCCTTTACCAAATATTTTTCCATATAATTTTAACTAAATATCAGATCCAATAATGTCATTATTAAAAAACCAACCATAAAGACTATAGACATAATGTCTTTTTTTTGTGATTTTTGACTCTCTGGTATTAATTCTGTTATACTTACAAATATCATAGCACTTGCTGCAAACATTAATGTATATGGTAATAATATTTGAACTTTTGTTACTAAATAAGCACCAATGCATGCAAATATTGGTTCTACTATAGCACTTAAACTTCCATATATAAATGCTTTATTTTTACTATATCCCTCTTTTAATAATGGTAATGAAACAGCTGATCCTTCAGGAAAGTTTTGTAATCCAATTCCAAGAGCAACAGCAAAGGCAGCCCCAATATTTGTATTTGCTAATGTTCCAAAGGCAACACCAATTGCTAATCCTTCAGGAATGTTATGAAGCGTTATGGAAAAAAGTAATAATAAAGATTTTTTATTTTTAAATTTATTACATATTTTTTCCATCACAAATAATAAAATAGTTCCTAAAACAAATCCGATTATTGTAGGTAGTATAATATTAATATTTTCTGTTTCAATAGCTGGTAATATTAGTGAAAAAAAGGATGCAGCAATCATTATTCCGGCCGAAAAAGCAAGCATTGCCTCATGAATTATTTTAGTTTGTTTTTTAAAAAAATAGACTAGACTAGATCCTAATGCTGTTATAAGGAAAGTTATTGTTCCTGCTATTAAGGCAAGTAATACAGGATTTATATTTTCTAATTCAATCATTTTTCCTCCTACAGATAGGTTATTCAAATTTTATTATTTTGTTAATGTAAAAAGTTTATTTTAAATTTTATACCTTGAAAATGTATAAAAAAAATGATATATTTATTGTAGGAGTATGGTATCATGATAGAAGAAATTAAAAGGGCAATTGATAATAATGATCTAAACAAGTTATACACTTGTAATTTTTATTGTGATTCTTCTATTCATGAATATATTTTAAAAAATAAAAAAAGAATTTTTAATGATATTTTAAACTTAAAATTGTGGCTAGATGATGAAAGTGCAATTAGATATTATAATGATAATGATTTTATAAAAGCTTCTATTATTGCCTCAAATGTTGATATTGCTAGATTGTTTAATAATGATGAAATTAATAATTTTTTAATTAATAATATAAATCATATTGTTAAATTTTTGAATGAAAAATTATATAATTTATCTGATAAAACACCTAAAGTATTGATAAATAATAAATTATTTGTTAATCAATGTTTAAATAATGGCTTTTTAGAAATTTTAGATTATAATAATTCTGATTTTTATTTAGAAAATAAGGAAAAAATTGATAATATCTGTATAAAAAATATTGAAAATGGTATTATAAAATTGAATAAGTATTCTTCTAAAAGATATTTAAATGATTCTAGATTTTTAATTGCATCAATTAATTCGAACAATTACAATATATTGACATTTACTAATAATAAGGAATTGGATAATTATTTATTAAATAATTATAAAAATTTTAAGAATAAAATTGAAAATTTTATTAAAATTAATAATTATTTAATTGATTATGATAACATAAAATCTAATTTATTAAATGAAATTTTAAAAAATTTAATAAATAAAGAAATCAAAAATAAAAAATTTGATATTTCAATTTTAAAAATTTATTCAAACGAACAATTATCTAGATTAGTTAAATATTTTAATGATGATTCTATTCTATTAGTTTTTGGAAAAAAAATATACCAATTATATTTATATTATGGAATTGAAATATTTAAAATTGGATATAAAAAAATAGAAACAATAAATATTTTTTCTATAGTTCAATTTGAAAAATTTATAAAAATATTTTGTTTTAATGACAAAATAAAAATGGAAAATGTACGCAATTTATATTTTAGTATAATAAAAGAAGAATTTATTAATAAAGATATATTTAATAAAGACATGTCTTTAAAAATTAAAAACTCAATAGATAATAATGGTATTATTGATAATAATATTCAAGGAAAAATAAATAAAATTAAAAAAATATTAGGTTCATCATATTATGATTATTTAGTCAATTTAGTAAAAAATATTTTGGATACTAATAAATCATTATATGAATTAATTGATGATATTTTTGAAGCATATAGGAGAGCAAGTGTAGCACTTGATAAAAAAAGACAAGAAAAATTTGGTGCAATAATAGATTCTATTTGTAAAAGTGCTTATGAAAGAAAATTCGATTTATTTGCGTCTACTAAAATGGATTTTAGTGATGGATATCCTTTTTTGGTTGAACCTAGTGATATTTATATTAATAGAATTTATAAAGAAAAAAAACTAAATTCTATTAAAATGAAAGTACTAAATGATGCCGATTTACTTAATGAATTATGTTTTAATATTTATCATAATTACCAAAATATTTCGTTTACAACATTTGTAAAAAGTGTGAAAAAATATTTGAAAAATTCTAGTTTTGTTTTGGAAAATTTAGATGTTAATATTGATAATTATTTAAGCAGATACTGTAAAAACGAAAATGTTGATAACATTTATATAGAATATTTTAATTTACCTTTAACCGACGAATATCTGAAAGCTTATTATAATAAAAAAACTATTCTTGATATACTTATTAATATTGATTTTAATAAATTAAGATATGTACTTGACAATAAATATGATGAATTTAAAAATTTTTTCTTTGAAAAACAGAACTTATATATGTTAGACATTTTTAACTTAATTCCATCATTTTACAATAAAAAAAATACCATATCTTTAATAGATAATTTTTATTTAATTAATAGTCATGATACATATGATAAATATATGGATAATAATAAATATAATAAAATACCATCATTATTTAATTTGGATAAATATTTTTCTTTCATAAAAAATGATGTGAATGACATAAAATATTTTTTTGACCTCGGTTATAATGCTTTATGCAAAAGAAGTTTACCAATTCCTGATATTTCCAATAAATATATTATTAATAATCATGAAATTACTGTTTCTATAGGAGGTTATGATTATGAAGATGTATTTTGCCCATTAATGGTTAATTTTGATATTGTAAAATATAAAGATTTATATAATTATGTCTTTTCAAATGAAAATGGATTTATAATTAAGTTTTATGATAATAAGTTAATTGGTATTATTTTTGGAATAAGATATGGTAATACTATATTTTTATCTAATTTATCTAGCATTGTTCATCCTAAATATATTATATCATCACTTGAACTATTTATTAATTCTATTTTAGAAGAAAGTCATGATGATAATATAGGGCATATTTATTTAAGTCTAAAGGATGAATACAATAAAATTTTTAATGGCAAATTACTTCCTGTTTTTACTGATTATAATGGCTACGGAAAAGTAATGTATGATAATTTTACTAAAATTTCTAATAATAGTTTAAATAAATATCCTATATTACCTAAATATTATTTTAATGATCAAGCTTATGAAAGGGCTAAAATGATTAGGATACTTGATTTATTTAAACATAATGAAGAAGGAACTATAAATGATAAAGAATATTGTAAACCATTTTATGCAGGTAGATCCTGGTATAAGGAAGAGGATGCATTTGTAATTGGACCAATAAGTGATGATATAATTGAAGAAATAAAAAATGGAGGAAAGAATTTATGAATTATGATGAAATAATAAATAATTTAAATTCTATTTTCTTATATAAAGGTGATATTCATGATTTGGATAGCTTTTTCTTAAATCATAAAGAAATTGTTAATGAATATGTTAAAGATTTTAATAATAAAATGAAATTAAAAAAAATAATTAATTTTAATTCTGAATTTACAAATATTTATTTTGCTATTATTAATGAAAAAATAATGAATAATTTAATTAGTATTAATGATTTAGAAAAACATCCTTTATATGAAAATATACTTAATTTTCTTTCCCCTGATTCCTTAAAAAAATTATATGGTAAAAAATCTTATGAATTTATTAAAAGATATGGATTTAAAATTATATTAAGCAATGAATACAAATATATTGAATCATTAGATGATGAAACTTTAAATAAATTTTTTGATGTGTTTTCCCTAAAAAAACCAAAAATTTTAAATTTAATTAATTTTTATAATGCTTTAATTGATTATAATTTTATATATATAACTCGAAATGATTTATTAAATAATCATGCTTTTGATAAAGTCTTATCTGATAAAAAACTTTATGTAGAAATTGATAATTATTTAGATGATAATATTAAAAAAAATATATTTTTAAAATATAATATAGAATATACTAATTTACAAGAACTTTTTAATATTTATTTTAATTTGTATAAATCCAATGATTATAAAACATTTTCTAAATATACATCATTAATAAAAGAACTATGTTATGTTTCGTATAATAAAAAAAGAGAAATTTTTAAAAATAAAAAAATGAATTTTAGTAATGGTTTTCCTTTCAAAATTGAAGTTAGCTATAATATGAAAAGAATAATTAATAAGAAGAAACAAATGAAAAATATGTGTTATAAAATAGCTTATAATCAAGATAGTTTAAATGAATTAAAAAAATATTTGGTATCCAAAAATATAGTTGATAAAGATTTTGATACTAATATTTTATTTGCTCTATTAACAGATGGAGTAAAAGGCGTCAAATTTATTGAATTTAATAATATTAATTATTTGATGGGAAAAATACTTAGTTATGTTAGTTCTTTTATTACTTCAAATTTGGATGATGATATTATAGTAGATGATTATAAAAATTTGCCATTAAATGATGAGTGTTTTAATATTCCTTTTGATAAAAAAGATCTAATAAATATTATTAATTCACTTGATTTAAAAAAGGTATTTGATGGCTGTATTAAAAAAAATTATGATCTATTTTATGATATTATGTATAAACATGATTTATTATTTTTGACAACTAGTCTAAAATTAACAGATGTATGTTTTAGTGGTGATTGTACTTATAGTGATGTTAATCTATGTGCATTAATTAATAATTTTGATATTATTAACAAAAATGTTAATAAAAATTTTTATAGTATGTTTTTAGATTATTTAAAGCAATCTAAATCATTAAATAATCCATATAGTAAATATACTAGAGTTTTTGGTGATACTATTTACTGGATTATAAGTGATCCTTATCCATTAAAAAGTGTAGGTAAAGTTGATGATAGAGTAAAAAGATGTTTAGATATTTATAAAAAAATGCTTATTAGGAGGTATGTATCAGTTCCTATATTAACTATTAATTATGATGATTTAGTTATTAGTAATGATAATTTTTATGATCCTGAAATGTTAGTAACTGGAGAAAAATTAGGATCTTGTATGCGTGCTTATGGAAATATGGATGATTTATTTGAGTATACTCTTGTTAATCCCAATGGATTTAATATTGTTATTAAAAAAAATAATGATTTAGTTACTAGAATTGCTGGTGTATGTTTAGGTGATTCTGTTTTCTTAAATGAATTAAGAGATCCTATTTATAAAGAATATAGTGATGAATACTTATATAAAGCTGTAAAAAAATATGTTTTATTATTAGTTAAAAAATCTTATAATACTGGTCAAAATATTAAACAAGTTTTTATGAGTACTGGTAAATATGCAAGAAATATTAAGTGCGATATTGTAAAAAATGATATGTTTTTTGATTTAAAATATGGCAAGTATGGTATTAAAATGAATTATGATGGCAAAGCAATTTGTTTGTATGGAGATGGGGTTAATCCAATAGATTTAAATAATTTTTATTATAAAATACCACCATTTGATACTTTATATGATAAAAGCGCAATTTCTAGAATTAATATGTTAAATGGATTATTAGATATTGATTCGAATATTATTGATAACGTTGATTATGCTATATGTTCTAGTAATTGGTATATTTATTATAACAATGGTAGTTTAAAATCTGCTATTCTTGATGGTGGAAATGAAAATGAATATCAAAATGCTAAAGAAATAATAAATATTAAAAAAAACATTTGATTATTTTAAAAAATATAGTATAATAATTTAAAAGCAATGAACAAGATTATCTAAAAACAAATATTTATAGAGAATTTACTATTGGTGAAAAGTAAATAATATTTTTTTAGATATGCTACTTGGGAGCTTGGTAATTAAAGTTACCACGGTCTGATGATCGTTAATATAGTTAAGTTAAATAAAGGATGGTACCGTCTTATAGACTCCTTGTACTATCCTTTTTTGTGGAGGTTTTTATGAATTTAAAAGATATGTATATTGATTTTTTTGTTCGTCATGGACATGTTCAAATTCCTAGTAGTCCTGTTGTACCAGAAAATGATCCATCGGTATTATTTAATACAGCAGGAATGCAACCATTGATTCCATATTTATTAGGTGAACCACATCCTATGGGAACAAGACTTTGTGATTATCAAAAATGTATTAGAACTAATGATTTGGATAATATTGGTGATACTTACCATCATACTTTTTTTGAAATGTTAGGTAATTGGAGTTTGGGAGATTATTTCAAGAAAGAAGCAATAAGTTGGAGTTTTGAATTTTTGACAAAAGTTCTTAATATTCCACTTAATAGATTAGCTGTTACTGTATTTGCTGGAAATGAATATATACCGTTTGATAAAGAATCTTATGAATTATGGAAACAAATGGGTATTTCTGATGAAAGAATTGCCAAAATTAGCGATAATTTTTGGATAGCTGGTGAAACTGGACCATGCGGGCCAGATACAGAAATGTTTTATTTTAGATCAGATGATGAGATTCCCGAAAAGTTTGATCCAGATGATGATCGTTGGGTTGAAATATGGAATGATGTTTTCATGCAATATTATAAAGATAATAATGGTAATATTAGTGAACTTCCTAAAAAAAATGTTGATACTGGTATGGGACTTGAAAGAGTTGTTGCTGTTTTAGAAGGCGTTACTGATAATTATAAGTCAAGTGTATGGAAAGATGTAATTTCTTTAATTGAAGAAATTTCTGGAAAAAAATATGAAGAAAATCCAGAATCAATGAGAATTATTGCTGATCATATTAGAACAGCTGTATTTATATCTGCAGATAAATCAGGTATTAAGCCTAGTAATACTGATCAAGGTTATATTTTAAGAAGACTTATTAGACGTGCTATTAGACATGCTAAAAAATTGGGTATTGATATTAATACTAATTTTGAAGAAGTTATTGCTTCTAAAATAATTGATAAATATGCAAAATATTATAATGAACTTGTAGAAAATAAAGATATTGTTTTAGAAGTTTTAAAAAATGAGAAAAATAAATTCTGTCGTACTTTAGAAAAAGGTTTGAAAGAATTTGAAAAAATTGCATCTAAAAATTGTGATATAGATGGTATTACAGCATTTCATTTGTTTGATACTTATGGTTTTCCACTTGAATTAACAGTTGAACTTGCAAAAGAAAAAGGTTTGAATGTTGATGTTCAAGGATTTAATAATAAATTTAAAGAACATCAGGAACTTTCTAGAACTGCTAGTATTGGTAAATTTAAAGGTGGCCTTGCAAGTACAGGTGAAATAGAAACTAAATATCATACGGCTACTCATTTACTTAATGCTGCTTTAAAAGAAGTTGTTAGCAAAGATTGTCATCAAAAAGGATCAAATATTACATCTGAAAGAATGCGTTTTGATTTTAGTTTGGATCATAAATTAAGTGATGAAGAAAAGAAAAAAGTTGAAGATTTAGTTAATAAATGGATTAATGATGGCCTTGATGTAACAGTTAAAGAAATGACAAAAGAAGACGCTATTAAAAGTGGAGCAGAATGTATGTTTATTGAAAAATATCCTGATATTGTAACTGTTTATAGTATCGGTAATGTTTCACATGAATTATGTGGTGGTCCTCATGTTAAAAATACAAGTGAATTAGGTCATTTTAAAATTATAAAAGAAGAAGCTAGTAGTGCTGGTATAAGAAGAATTAAAGCTGTTTTAGAATAAGTATTTAAACATATATTTTTATTAGAGGTGTTATCTTGAAAAAAATATGTGTTTTTTTGTTTTTGATTTTATTTTTTGTTTTTAATGTTAAATCAAGAGATGGTTTATTAACCAATAAAATTATTTATTTAGATGCTGGACATGGTGGTATTGATGGTGGTTCAAATTATAAAGATATAAAAGAAGCAGATATTAATTTATCTATTGTTATGACACTAAAGGAAGAAATGGAAAAGGAAGGTGCTAAAGTATATTTAACTAGATATGGAAATTATGACTTAGCTAGTACTACACATTATCGAAAAAGAAGTGATTTATTAAATAGAGCTATTATGATTAATAAATCAGATTGTGATATATATTTATCTATTCATTTAAATTCATCTTTAAACAATACATGGAATGGTTCACAAGTTTTTTATGATGATACAAACGAAAATAATAAATTTTTAGCAAATATTTTACAAAAAGAATTAGGTAATAAAAGAGCTGTTCTTGCACACAATTATTATATGTATAGTAGAATTACTAAACCAGGTGTGCTATTAGAACTTGGGTTTATAAGTAATTATACCGATAGAACTAATTTACAAAATAAAACGTATCAAATTAAAATTTCTGCAAATATTATAAAAGGAATTGTAAAATTTTTTAGAAACAAATATTAATTCATTGACTTTTGTTTTTGTTTGGGGTAGAATTATATTGTACGGTAATGATACATATAGTAAGGTTCGGAGGGTTTACGATGAAAAAGAAAACTAGTATTATAATATTTGCTTTAGTTGCTCTAGTATTAATAGGTGGAGTTACTTATGCTGTATTTGTTCAAAGTTCAACTGCAAAAAGTACATCTATTGTTGCTAAATGGCGTTTCAAAGTAAATAAAAATAAGGAATCATTTACTATAGATTTAGCAAAAAATGCTTCTAATTTGTTAAATGGAAAAATAGGCCCAGGCTCTAATGGAACATTTGATATTGAATTAGATGGTACAGGTAGTCAAGTTGATATCGATTACGTTGTTACATTTGCTAATTTAGAGAACATACCAGATAATTTGAAATTTTATACAGATGAAAGTAAGAAAGTTTCTATTAATTTAGCATCATATAAAATAAGTGGAGTTATAGTTTATGGTGCAAGTATGCAGAAAAATTACAAAATTTATTGGGAATGGCCAATTAATGGTTCTGATGATACAACATTTGCTGGTAAGACTTTAAAATTTGATGTTCTAGTTGATGCTGTACAAAAAACAAATTAAGGTGAAAAATTGATTTTATCAATTTTCATATTATAAAGATTATAGGAAGGAAGAAGAAAATGAAAAAAGATCAATTGAAAGTATTTATAGTTGCTTGTCTTATTGTAACAGTATGTGCATTTGGATATGCTACTTATGCATTTTTCCAAACAACTTATACTGCTAAAGTATCAGGTACATTAACTGCTTCTTGGACATTTGACTTTTTAGGTGCTGATAAAGGTGATGCTGTAGATGGATTAACTTCATTTAAAGATACCACTCCTTATCGTGTTGATTTAGCAAAATCTTGTACTGAGGGATGTGCCAACCTAGGTAAAGAAAATGCTAAACTTGCTCCTGGTTCTAAAGGAAGTTTTACTTTAAAAGTTGATGCTTCTAGTAGTAGTGTTGCTACTGACGCAAGTATTACTATGTATAATTTAACTAATGCTCCTAGTGGATTAATTTTCAAAGTTGGGGAAAAAACACTTGAAACTGCGGAATTAACAGGTGCAGGTGCTGAAGTTGCTTCATACAATTGGGCAGCTGAAACTAATCCTAAGACTAATTCAGTTACAGTTAACTGGGAATGGCCATATGGTAGTACAATTGATAATGCTTATGCTGGTAAAACTATAACATTTAATTTAAAAGCTGTAGCTACACAAAAATAGTAATGTTCATTAATTAATGAATTTTAAAACTGAATTTAAATATTCAGTTTTTTGTTTATTTTATTAAGAATTATTATTTTTACTTTCAATTTATTGACTATTTAATATTTGAGTGTAAAATTATATTTATATGATATTCTTTTTGTTCATATTTTGTGATATAATTAATAATAGGGATGGAGGACTTATGAGAGATAAGACATTCAAAACTCTTGATGAACAAATTGAAATAATGAAATCTAAGGGTTTAACTATTTTAGATATTGACAAAGCAAAAAGTATATTATTTAGAGAAAATTATTTCTTTTTGAATGGCTACAGACAATTACTTATGTATCCTGGTGAAAAAAAATTTATTAAGGGTTCTACATTTGATGAATTATATGGTATTTTCATTTTTGATCGAAGAATTCGTAACATATTTTTTAAATATATTTTAGTTATTGAAAATAATGTAAAATCTATAATAAGTTATTTTATGTCTAAAAAATATGGTTATAAAGAAAAAGATTACTTAAATGATGAAAATTTTATTGATGATCCAAGTAGAATAAAACAAGTTCATGACATTATTAGTAAAATGAAAAGACAAATTCGTATTAATGGAGCTCAGCATCGTGCTACAGCACATTATGTATCAAATTATGGATATATACCTTTATGGGTTTTAGTAAAAGTTTTATCATTTGGTATTGTTGCTGAATTATATGGCATTTTAAAAGATGAAGATCGAAGAAGTATTGCAGATATTTATAATATAAATAGCGATACTATGATTATTTATTTATCTTTACTAGCTAATTTTAGAAATATTTGTGCTCATGAAGATATTTTCTTTGACCATAGAACTGGTAGAAAAATACCCGATACAAAATATCATAAAATACTTGACATTGATATGAATGAAGATGAATATATTTTTGGAAAAAATGACTTATTTGCACTTGTTTTAATAATGAAATGTATGTTAAGTGAAACTGAATTTAGAGATTTAGTACATGAAATAAGTTATGAACTTGATGTTTTGAATGGAAAAGTAAATAGTGTGTCAATAGTAGAAATACTCAAAAAGATAGGTTTTCCAATAAACTGGACTGATATATTAGAAATATAGGAGGAAATATGAAAAATAAAAATTTATATTTAGTTGGAATATTAATTGCATTCTTTTTAGGAGTCGGTGGTACTGTATTATTACTTGATAATACTACTATTGGAAAAGAAAAAATAATTGAAAAAACTGAAAAAACAGTAAGTGTAACTGAATCTGATACATTAAAATCAGCTATAGAATTAGTTGATGATGCTACTGTCTATATCGAAACAAAAACTAAAAGTGGTAGTGGATCTGGATCTGGATTTGTTTATAAAACAGATGATAAATATGGCTATATTTTGACAAATTGCCATGTTATTGATAATTATACATCTGTTAAAGTAACAAACAATAATTTAGCAACTTATGATGCAGACGTATTAGGATTTGATGAAGTTACGGATTTAGCTGTTTTAAGAATTGCTAAAGAAGGTGTACTATTAGTTGCTCAAATGGGAGAAAGCAGTTCTATTAATAAAGGAGATACAGTATTTGCAGTTGGTTCTCCGCAAGGAATAACATATATGAACAGTGTTACAAGAGGTATTGTATCTGGATCAAATAGGGCTGTATCAGCTACCATTAATAATATTGAATATTTGATGGATGTTATTCAAACAGATACTGCAATTAATCCAGGAAATAGTGGAGGACCATTATGTTCTTCTACTGGTAAAGTAATAGGTATTAATTCGATGAAACTTGTTGAAAGTAAGATTGAAGGAATGGGGTTTGCTATACCAATTGAAATTGCTTTATCTTATGTTGATAGACTTGAAAAAGGTGAAACTATATTAAGACCTTATTTAGGAATTCAAACATTAGATGCTGAAGCTTATATTAATAATAAATTTTATTATCAAAGAAGTTATAATTTTAGTATTGATAGTTCTATTGAAAAAGGTGTAATAGTTGCATCAGTTGAGAATAATTCAGTAGCTGCAAAAGCTGGCTTAAAAGATGGAGATGTTATTTTCCAAATAGATGGTGTAGATACTGATGATTCAACACATTTTAGATATTTACTTTATAAATACAATGTAGGAGATACTATTACTGTTAAATTTTATCGTGGAAAAGATGTAAAAGAATTAAAAATTATGTTAAGTGAAAGTAAGAAGAATTGAAATTCTTACTTTTTTTTGATATGATAGTATTAAGAAAGTGAGGATTATAATGACTGTTGGTAAAAAAATACTTGATATTTTGAAAAAAATTTTAATTGTTTTTTTGATATTTTTCATTATTTGTTTTGGTTCAATAGTTTATCAAAAAAAAGTATTAAAAAATCCAATGCCTAATTTATTTGGTTATGTAGGGGGTACTATTGTTTCTGGGAGTATGATTCCAAATATAAATATTGGTGATTATGTTATTGCAAAAGTTAACGCTAATTACGATGTTAATGATGTTGTAATGTTTAAAAGAGAAACTAGTTACATAGCACATCGTGTTATAAAAATAAATGATAAAACTATATTAACTAAAGGTGATAATAATGAAAGTGAAGATCCAGAAATCGAAAAAGAAAAAGTTGTTGGACCAGTTGTTAAAGTTTTTAAAGGTTTAGGTAATTTCATTACATTTTTATCAAAATTTAAGTATTTTATATTTTTAATTTTTTTATTTATTATTATTTTACTATAAAAAAAACACCTTTTGGTGTTTTTTATGATACTTCTTCCTCATGTGTTTCTGTGATATAAAGATCTAATGGATTATCTATACCATATTTTTCATATTTTTCTTTTAAATAATTAAAGTAATTCTTTTTAATAGATGTTGTCGACATTTGTAATCTTGATGTTACTATTTTATTTATTTTTATTATTTCATCATCTGTGTATTTATTTTCACCTAAATATTTTATTTTGTTATTATTTGCATTGTAATATGCTATTTCATTTTTCCATGAACCATTTGGAAATATTACGATACTTTTGTAATCATCATTAAATAAATCTTCACCCATATATAATCTTGCGTCATAATCTAATCCAAATAGATTAGCAATTGTTGGTAATATGTTGATATAACTTGTATATTCTTCATGTACTTCAGGTGTTATTTTAGAATTATATATTACAAATGGTGTTTTATCTATATCAACGCTATCAACATCATAATCTAACATTTCACCAATTGTTTTAGTATCAATTGCATAAGGATAATGGTCACCAAATAGTACTATTACAGTATTATTTAATTGATTATTTTGTTTTAATTTTTTCATTAATGCTTCTAATGCTTTATCTACTTCTGTTAATTTTGATAAGTATCGTTTCATATCAGTCGGTATATCTAAATCTTCAAATTTATCTAAATATTTATCTCCATATTCAGATGATCTATTATATGGTGCATGACTTGTAACTGTTGTTAAAAAAGCAAAATATTTTTTATTGGAGCTAAATATTGGGTATGACTTTTCAATCAAATCAATATCTGATGGCCATTTTCCGTATATTGGACTTGTTTCGATTTCTAAATCCTTTGCACCATAATATGTACTTCCTAAATTTTTATGCAATGTTGACCTTTCATAATATTGTTCAGTATAATCATGATATGAAGAAACATCATATCCTTTATTTTTAAATAAATTGAACATACTTTCAAAATAGGTATTATTTTTATAATCACGTGCTACGCAGGTGTTATTTATACTATATAGTGATGTTAAAGCACTAAATTCATTATTACCAGTTGGACAAGTATTTCTTGGTGAATAATTATTTTCCCAAGACCATCCTTCTGAATAAATTTTATATAAGGTTGGAAAATATTCTTTATTTATTGCAATTTCATTAACTGATTCTAGCATAATCATTATTAAGTTTTTACCTTCAAAATATCCAGTATAATCATTTTCTATTGTTTGATTTCTAGAAATATAATAATTATTTAAATTATTATTTATTGAATTTTTTTCTTCATCAATTATTTTATTCCATGTTGTATCATCAAAATGTTTTTCAGTTACTGTTATTGTTTCTCTAGGTGCTTCATAAGTCAATTCAACTTTTTTTTGAAATAAACTTTTAACATCTAATATTAAGTATCCATTGATACCAAATTGATTAACAGTTGTACTTGGATTTGATGGATAATTAAATAATTCTTTATTTGATATTGGTTGATATTTATTTTGCATAAATTTTAAATTGACAGTTCCATAAAATGTTGAACATAATGTAACAAGTACAAGTAAATTTATAAATAATTCTTTATTCGTTATTTTAGCTTGTTCATTTACTTTTTTAATACTATAGTAAATTACTAATGGAACAATTGGAATTAATATTGTATAATATACTGGTTTTAAACTTTTAATAAAATCAATGATATATGATTTAACAGCACCTAATTGTCCTCCAGTATTTGTACTCATGTAAATACCAAAATATGCTATAAACCCTAATTGAGCAAGTGCATATATTGTTGCTAATATACATGGTATTAAAATTATTAACATTTTAATTTTTTTACTATTTGTTAAATTTGCTAAAAATGATATTATAAATCCCAAAATAGTTGATAATAAAAGTATTCTTAAAATACTATAATCTAATACAAAACTATTTGTTAAGGCTTTAAATATAAGTTCTTCTATAAAGAAGAAGGATGATATAATAATTGTATCAATTAAATTTTTCTTTTTCATTTAATTCACCTCTATATGTAGTAGTTATACCATTTTTCGACAATTTTTTCAAGTATATGGGTATCATTTTAATAATTATTAATAAATATATTTGTAAAAATATTAATTGTATATTATTATTTTTAAAAAATTTATTATTTAAATTTGCTAAAAAAAATTATGTATAATATAATTAAAGTGGGGTTGTTATTATGAACGAAATAGAAACTAATGAAAAAATATTTAAAATAATGAATGATATTTCCAAATATAGTACAGCTGATGAAAGATTTAGGGGTTGGGTTCTACCAGATGGTCAAATGATTAGTTATTTTATTGATGAATCTTTAGCACCTAAAATATTACAAGATCATGGGCAATTATTTAGAATTTTTCTTCTAGGATTAGAAGTATATGATAAAAAAATATATGAAAAGGTAAAAAATGAATTAAAAGAATATAGTCACAATAATGCTGATGCTAATGAACCTTATGAGAGTTTTGCTGTTGAGAGATTAGGTTGGTTACAAGTAGGAATATTTGGCAAAAAATGGATTGTTTGTCGTTGTGAAAACTTTCAAGATAGATTTTTGGATAAATTTATAAATGAAAAGAATTTTAAACTAATTTGTCGTAATAAAGGTAATGTTCTTTATTTACCTATTTATCAAAATTTTAAAGAAATATTATTGATTGGTTTAAGAAGGAAATATAAACCCTGTTTAAAAAATAATTCAGACACTGTTAATAAAACAAATACTATTAAATATTAGTTTTGATATTTAATAGTTTTTATTTGTAAATTATACTGTAAAGATGATAATATAAATTATATATTAATTTCAAATATGCTATAATTATTTATAAGAGAGGTTATTATGAGAAGTAAAATTTATTATCGCAACATAAAATTAATAAGAATAATAAGTGCTATTGCTATTTTATTTTATCATTTAGGAATAATAAAAGGCGGATATTTAGCTGTATGTACATTTTTTGTACTTAGTGGATATTTAGCTTGTTATTCGGCTTTTAATAAAGATAATTTTTCTTTAATTTCATATTATAAAAATCGATTTAAAAAAGTCTATGCACCATTAATTGTTGTTACATTTGTTGCAATAGCTACAATTTCATTTTTTAACAATATATATTGGTTTAATTTAAAACCAGAAACTACTTCTGTTCTCTTTGGCTATAATAATTTTTGGCAAAGAAGCGTTAATTTAGACTACTTTGCACGCCATATTGATTCACCTTTTATGCACTTATGGTATATATCAATCCTCATACAATTTGAATTGATTTTTCCATTTTTATTTAAAATATTAAAAAAAATAGGTGATAAATTTAGATCAATACCATGTATTTTTCTTTTTTCTTTATTTGTTTTATCTAGCTTCTATTTTTATAAAATTAATTTAACAAAAGGAATTAATTATGCATATTATGACACCTTTGCTCGAAGTTTTTCATTTTTTCTTGGAATGTTTATAGGATTTTTAAATCATTACTATAAAATATTGGTTTTTAATAATAAGATATTTAGAAATATAATTTTTATTTTTTACTTAACTATTCTTATAATATTATTTATATTTATACCATCATCAAATAGTTATTATAGTATTTTTATGATTTTAACAACTATTATAAGTGCTAGAATGATAGAGTATGGATCTTTAAATATATCTTCAAAATCTTATTTACCTGATATAACTTATGAAATGTATTTAATACAATATCCAATAATATTCTTGTTTGAATACATTAATATTTCTTCTAAAACATTTATAATTCTATTATTAGTTTTAAGTTTATCAATTTTGTTACATTATGTTTTATATGGTAAAAAATTTAAATATTTAAAAATTTTATTAAGTTTATTAGTAATATGTTTTTCTTTTTACGGATTTTATAAATATTCTATTGCTAAAGATTATACAAAAGAAATGAATGATTTAAAGGAACAACTTGCTAATAATGAAAAAAATTTAATTGAAAATAACAAAAAATATTTAGATAACTTAAAAAAAGAGGAAGAAGATTGGCAAACTGAATTAAAAAACTTTAATAATTATGAAGAAAAATTAAAAGAAATTGTTAAACAATTACCTATCGTTGGTATTGGTGATTCTGTTATGCTTGGTGCGGTTAACAATTTATATAATATTTTTCCAAATGGTTATTTTGATGCTAAAATATCAAGAACTGCTTGGTCAGCGGCAGAAATATTTGAAAATTTAAAAAATAATAATAAATTAGGATATCCTATTGTTATTCATTTAGGAACAAATGGTGATTGTTCTACTTCTTGTAAAGATGAAATAATGAGTATTTTAGGTAATAGAATAGTATATTTTATTAATACAACAAATTTAGATTATGTTAACAATAATTTGAGCAAATATGTATCAGAACATGAAAATGTTTATTTAATTGATTGGAAAAGCATTTCTAGTGGTCATAGAGAATATTTTTATGCTGATGGTATACATTTAACTCCTACTGGTAGAAATGCTTATGCTAATGCTATTTATAATGCAATATATAATAATTATTTAAATGAATATAAAATAAAAAAAGATAATATGATAAAGGAACATGAAGATAAAAAAAATAATAAAATCACTTTTTATGGTAATGAAATATTACTAAATGCTTTCGAATATATTAAAAAAGATTTTTCTGATTCTAATTTTATTATTGATGATTATGAAAAAATTATTAATGTATTAAAAGAAGGTAATTTAACTAAAAAATTAGTTTTTGTGTTTAATAATTTATCAATAGATGATTATAATAATTTAATTAATTTATCTAAAGATAATATTATTTATATTTTTAATATAAATGGTAATATTAATAAAGAAAATGTTTATAATATTGATATTAAAAATGAATATTTAATGCCTGATGGTATCCATTTAAATGAAAATGGTAATAATGAATTAGCTAGAATTATTAAAGAAAATATTGAAAAATAAAAAACAAATAGTTATATTTTTTATTTTAAATATAAAAACACTTTAAAATTATGAAAATTATGATATAATTATAATGCGATGTGAAAACATCATAGGAGGTTGACATGGAAAATAAAAGATTTTTAACGGTTTTAGGACTTATATTACTATTAATAATTGCACTTCCAATAATTAATTATGTAGGTGGTAAAAAAGGAAGAGAAACTATTTCTAAATTTGATGAAGCTTATAGTGCTGATAAATATACTTTCATTGAATTAGCTAGAGATGGTTGTACTTATTGTATTAAACAAGAACCAATTTTAGAAGATTTACAAAAAAATTATGGTTTAGAATATTTATATATTGATACACGAGCTATTAATGATAGTCAATTAAAATATATACTTGAAAAAATAAAAGTTGATTACGATGATTTTGGAACTCCTACAATGGCTGTAATAGGTAAAAATGGTGTTTCAGAATCAATTATTGGTTATAAAAATGAAGATTATTTAGCAAATATTTTAAATAAATATGAATTAATTAAAGATTATGGAATGAATGATTTAAAAGAAATAAGCTATAGTGAATACTATAAATTATTAAAAAGCAAAAATACTTCTGTAATATATTTAGGAAGAAGTAATAGTGCTGATAATGACTTTGCTATTTCACAATTAAAAAGAGCTTCTTTCGAAACTGGTGTTCAAATATATTCACTAGATGTTTATGATGTATATATGGCTGAAACTTATTCAGATAAAGCTACAAGTGAACAAAAAGCAATAGCAAAAAAATTTATGGCATCATTATCATTATTTGATGATGGTTTAACAACACCTGCAGTATTAATTGTTAAAAATGGTAAATTGATTGCATCAAAGATTCAATCAGGATACACACAAATTGAAACAAGTAGTTATGTAAGTTTCTTAAAAGAAAATAATTTAGTAAAGAGTGAATAACACTCTTTTTTTTCTATGAATAGACAAAAAATTTAATTTTAAAATAATATAATTATTATGGTGATGATATGAAAAAAGTTATTTTGGTTATAATAATTATGTTGTTATTGCCATATATTTTAATTAAAATTACAGATAAAAAAGAAACTAAAATACTAGGTATTATTCATAATGAAAAAACTATAAGAGTTTATAGAAGTGAATCAAAAAAAGTAGAAAAAATTCCTTTTGAAGAATATATTGTAGGTGTTATTGCAGGAGAAATGCCTTTATATTTTAAAGAAGAAGCTTTAAAAGCGCAAGCAGTTGCATCCAGAAGTTATGCTTTAAAAAGAATGGAATACAATAAAAATAAAAATTATGATGTTGTAGATAATACTAATAATCAAGTTTATTTAGATAATGATTATTTAAAAAAAGCATGGGGTAATAATTATATTGCTAATATTAATAAAATAAGAAAAGTTGTAAATGATACTTCTTGTGAATATTTAGATTACAATAATTCTGTTGTAGATGCTTTCTTTTTTTCAACAAGTACAGGAAAAACAGAAAATTCGATTGATGTATTTAATATAAGTCTTCCTTATTTAAAAAGTGTGTCAAGTGAATGGGATCAAAATGTTTCACCTGTATTTTACGATTTTTATACTTTTACGTTAGAAAATTTCTATAAAAAATTAAATATAAAATATAATGAAAAATTAAATATAGAAATAATAGATTCAACTTCAGCAGGTCGCATTAAAACATTAAAAATTAATAATGTCAATTTTACGGGAAGTAAAATATCTAGTCTTTTTGGTTTAAGATCTACGAGTTTCAATATAAAACAAGATAAAAATAATGTAAATATTACTACAACTGGATTTGGTCATGGTGTAGGAATGAGTCAATATGGAGCACAAGGAATGGCTATTGAAGGATATAAATATAATGAAATATTAAAACATTATTATAGTGGTGTTAAAATAAAAAAGTATAAATTTTAAAATAATGTACAATATATAATTGAGGTGAATGAATGAGAAAGTTAAAAGAATCAGTTATATATGGATTATATGCAATTGGTAGTTTGAGTTTGATTGGAGGATTATTTATATATCAAGCTGTTGCAAATACAGAAGAATATATAAGTACCAGATATGTTACCAAAAATATATTTGATGAAGTTTACCCAGTTATCAATATATCAAAAGGTATTGAAAGACCATATAATGATGCTAGTGTAAAAGTTGTAAATTCTTTTTATGACTATACAGAAGAAAATCATGAAAATTCAATCATATATTATGAAAACACATATATGCCAAATACTGGTGTAATATATAAAGGTGAAAGTAAATTTGATTGTTTAGCTGTCTATGAAGGTGAAGTAGTAAAATTAGAAGAAGATGAGATTATGGGTACTACTGTAACTATAAAACATGATGAAAATATTATGACTATTTATGCTAGTTTACAAAATGTAAAAGTAAAAGAAGGAGATATTGTTAACAAAATGGATGTTATTGGTGAAGCTGGAAAAAATAATTTATCTAGTGGTTTAGGAGAACATTTACATTTTGAATTAATTGTTAATGGAAAAAATATTGACCCTGAAAAAAATTATGGAAAAACACTTACTGAATTAAATAAATAAGTATAAAAATCCCTATAAATTATATATTTTATTAAGGGGTGTTTTTATGTCAAAAATTCGTAATCGTGTTTTGGAAGAAGCAGTATATATGATAGAAACTGAAAAAACTGTAAGAGAAATCGCGAATAAGTTTGGTGTTTCTAAAAGTACTGTTCATAAAGATTTACATGAACGATTAATACTTATTGATAAAAAAATGTATGAAAAAGTTGATAAAATATTAAAATATCATATTGATATTAGACATATAAGAGGTGGTGAATCAACTAAAAATAAGTATTTAAATAAAAACAAATAAATGATATAATAGAGGAGGAAATATGTTTGGCAAAGATATAGGAATAGATTTAGGAACGGCAAATGTATTAATTTATGTTAAGGGTGAAGGTATTATTTTAAATGAACCAAGTGTTGTTGCTTATGATGATGATAATCGTAGAATACTTGCAGTTGGTAGTGAAGCAAGAGATATGCTTGGACGAACTCCTGGTAAAGTAAAAGCTATTAGACCTTTAAAAGATGGTGTTATTGCTGATTTTGAAACAACAGAGATAATGTTAGATTACTTTATTAAAAAAGTTTTAGGAAAAAATATTTTCTTACGCCCTAAAATTATTATATGTTGTCCTACTAATATAACAGGTGTTGAAAAAAACGCTATTAGAGAAGCTGCTGAAAAAATAGGTGCTAAAAAAGTTTATATTGAAGAAGAACCAAAAGCAGCTGCTTTAGGAGCTGGCCTTGAAATATCAGCACCTAGTGGTTCAATGGTTGTTGATATTGGTGGCGGAACAACTGATATTGCTGTTTTATCATTAGGTGGTATTGTTACATCTGCTTCTATAAAAATTGCTGGAAACACTTTTGATAAGGACATCACAAAATATATAAAAGATAAATATAAATTATTAATTGGTGAAAGAACAGCTGAAGAAATTAAAATTCAGATTGGATCTGTTTTTAATGATACAAATGAAAAAATGGATGTTAGAGGTAGAAATTTAGTAACTGGTTTGCCTCATACAATTCATGTTACATCATCAGAAATTAAAGATGCTTTATCTGATAGTGCTTTATCTATTGTTCGCACAGTTAAGAACGTTTTAGAACAAACACCTCCTGAATTATCTGCTGATATTATAGAAAAAGGCATAGTTTTAACAGGTGGTGGCGCTTTACTTAATGGTCTTGATAGTTTACTTGCAAAAGAATTAAAAGTACCTGTTAGAATTGCTGAAAATCCACTTTCTTGTGTTGCAGAAGGAACAGGTGTTTTACTTAATAATTTATATTTAATAGAAAGGTAGTTATGAAAAAAGGATTTACTTTAGTTGAACTTTTAGCGATTATTGTAATCATTGGAATATTAAGTACTATTGGTATTGCTGTTTATAATAACGTTCAGAAAGAAGCAAAACATAAACTTTATGATGAACAACTTGAAACAATAAAAAGTGCAGTTAGAACTTATATTACGGAAAATGAGGGTAAAACATTAAATGTAAATGGAAATAATGTTAAAATTGATTTATTTAATGGTGAAAAAGTAATTGTAATACCAATGAGTGTTTTTATAAGTGAAGGTGTTTTTGATAAATATCCTGTTAATCCTAATTGTTCTAAAAATATGACAGGAAATATTGTTGTTAATGTTAAATCTGATGGTAGTTATGTTCTATCATACAATATGTCTAATACTGAAGAAACTTTTTGTAAAGTATAGAATTCTATACTTTTTTGTATATAAAAATATTATTTACTTATACTAATAAAGGTGATTATATGTTTGATTATAAAGAAATACTAGAAGTTTCCTATAGAGCTTTAATTTCTTTAGTAACACTTTTTTTGATTACTAAATTATTAGGAAAAAAACAAGTTTCTCAATTAAGTTTATTTGATTATGTTATTGGTATATCAATTGGTAATTTTGCAGCTGAAGTTACTATTAATTTGGAAGCAGAATGGGTTAATGGTGTTGTTGCGGTTATTATATTTGGTGTTGTTGCTTATTTAGTTTCTATTTTAACTATGAAAAGTATTGTTGCACGAAGATTTTTTATGGGAGCTCCAACAGTAGTTATTCAAAATGGTAAAATTATTAAAGAATCTTTAAAAAAAGTTAAACTCGATATTAATGATTTGTTAGAAGAATGTAGAAATAATAATGTTTTTGATTTAAATCAAATTAATTATGCTCTTATGGAGGCTAATGGAAAATTAAGTATTTTATTAAAACCTGAATATTTACCTTTAACACCAAATGATATGAAGCTTAAAGTCAATAGGAATGGTTTGGTAGCAAATGTAGTTATTGACAAAAAAATAATGTTAAATAATTTATTGCAGATGGGTAAAGATGAAAAATGGTTAATAAAGGAATTAAAAAATAAAGGTATTATTTTAGATGATATTTTACTTGCTACTTTAGACATCAATAGTACTCTTATGATTTATAAACAAAAAGAAAATGAAAATATTAAAAATATTCTTGAATAAAAAGTAATATTTTTAAAAAATATACTATTAGAATGTAAAATTATAATTTTACATTTTTTTGTCGTCTAACAAAATTCTTTTAGATAAATTAATTGATTTATATATATTTTTAATTTATAATGAGAATAGGTGGTTGTATGGATGAATATATAGATTATGTTCAAAAAGAATTTTGTGCCTCTGCTTTTGTTATAAACCCTGTTAATAAAAAAATACTTTTAGTTTATCATAACGATTTTGATAGATGGGTTCAACCAGGTGGTCATATAGAAAAAAATGAATCTCCAGAAGATGCTGTATTAAGAGAAGTTTGGGAAGAAACTGGTGTTAAAATCAGATTATTAGGCGATCGTTTTCCAAGAGAACAAGACTATATAAGACCACTTGGTATTCAAAAGAACAGAACATTGAAAGGAAAAATTCATATAGATATTATATATGCTGGTGTACCGATTAATAAAATAGATCATACTGATACTGACAATGATGTTGCAAAAGTTGGATGGTATTCAAGAAATGATTTGGAACGTATAAAAGTATTTCCAGATATAAAAATTACAATGGATTATATATTAAAACATTTTTTTGGTGATTATAATGGATAGAATTACAATTATTTTTTCTAGTTTAACACTAATTGTTACTCTTTTTGTTGCAATTTATACAGTACATGGTAGAGTTAAAAATGAAAATAAAGAAAAACATAAACCTTATTTAATTTTAAAAAGTTTACAAATTTTAAAAAAGCTTGATCAATATAAATACTATATTACTTTAAAAAAACAAGATGTAGGCGAGGAAATTGATATTCCTTTTAATATAATGCTTGAAAATATTGGTTATGGTGTTGCTAGTAATATAAGATTTTATGATTTACTTACTGGAGAATGTATAAAAGGAACTCAATTATTAGATCGTGATATTAATCAACAATTATTTACAACACTTGATGTTGCTTCTTCTGATATTATTCAAATTCAAATGCTTTTAATAAATTATTTAAACAAAAATGGAATAAGTCATAATAGAATTTTATGTATTTATCAAGATCTAAATGAAAATATTTATGATTTTATTATTCATATAAATATTAAGAGTAAAAAAAATTATGATTTTTACGCTTATCAAAGGACATCTAAAAGTTATCATAAAAGTATAGAAGAATCTAAAAAAGAATACAATATGATTTTAAAAGACTATAAAGGAGAAAGTAGTATTTTTCATTAAAAATCAAGGCATTAACCTTGATTTAAAAATGTATAAGAATAGGTGATTAAATGGGAATATTAGATACTTTGGTAAATGGAGGAAGATTTACAGATACGATATTTTATAAAAAAACAAGTGATTTACAAGATAAGTATGATGCTTTAAAAAAGTTAAATGAGGAATACCCAAATAATGAGGATTTGCAAACAGAAATGTATATTGTAAAAAAGGGATTAGCTGGTGAAAATGAAATTGCTTATCAATTAGAAAAATCTAATATAGGAATGTATGTTTTAAGAGATATAAAATTAAAATATGAAAATTTAACAGCGCAGATTGATTATATAATAATCACGCCTATCTATGTTTATCTTGTTGAGTGTAAAAATTTGATTGGTAATATAACAGTAAACGAAAATGGTGATTTTATTAATGAATATACTATAAAAGGTAAAAAAGTACGTAAGGGGATGTATTCACCATTAAGACAGGTTGAAGCTCAAAGGGAAGTTTTTAGAAAGATATGGGTGAGTAATGTTTCAAGATTTACAAAATTGATTGCTTCTAGTTGGTTCAATTATTATAGAAGAACATTAGTAGTTGCGGCTAATCCGGAAACTATCCTTAATACAAGTAAAGCTCCTAAAGAGATTAAATCAAAAGTACTTAGAGCAGATGCTTTAGTAAGAAAGCTACAAACTGATTTTGAAAATAGGAGATCTGATGATGTTATTGATTCTCAAAAAGAAATGGAAAAGACTGCTCAATCATATATTAATATTTCTTGCAAAGATGAAGAAAATTATTATGAATATTATAAGAATAAATTTTGTTTAAATAATTTTATCAACAAAAATGTTGATAAAGTAGATGAATTAAAAAATAAATTAATAGAATTTAGAAAAGAAAGGTCTAAAGAGTTAAATATTCCGGCATATTATGTTTTTACTAATGATGAACTTGATGAATTGATTGAATTAAAACCCAAAACAATAGAAGAATTAAAAAATTCAAAAATATTATCTTCAATAAAATTAAAAACACATGGTGCTCAAATAGTTGATTTATTTAATAAAGATTAAAAAAGTGTTAAAAAAAATAAAAAAAACAGTTTGACAAGTGTTAAAAATGTGCTATAATACCAAAGTACTAAAAAGAGGGATGAGTATGAAGAAAATAAAAAATATAGCGATAATAGCCCATGTTGACCATGGTAAAACAACATTAGTTGATAAATTACTAGCATCTGCTAATACTTTTAGAGCAAATGAAGAAGTACAAGAGAGAGTAATGGATTCTAATGATATTGAAAGAGAAAGAGGTATTACAATACTTGCAAAAACAACATCTATTGAATACAAAGGATATACAATTAATATTCTAGATACTCCAGGACATGCTGATTTTGGTGGCGAAGTTGAAAGAATTATGAATATGGTAGATGGTGTTATATTAGTAGTTGATGCTTATGAAGGAACAATGCCACAAACTAGATTTGTTTTAAAAAAGGCTTTAGCTGCCGGTGTTACACCTGTTGTAGTAGTAAATAAAATTGATAAACCAACTGCAAGACCAAAAGAAGTAGTAGATGAAGTTTTAGACCTATTCATTGAATTGGGAGCTGACATTGAACAATTAGAATTTCCTGTAATTTATGCATCTGCTATAAATGGTACTAGTAGTACAGAAATAGGTCTTGAAAATCAAAAACCTACTATGGAACCAATATTAGATGCAGTTATAAATACAGTACCAGATCCAAGAGTTAGTTTAGAAGGTGGATTTCAATTTCAACCTGCCTTAATTGACTATAATGATTATGTTGGAAGAATAGGTATTGGTTTAGTAAAAAGAGGAAAAGTTAAGGTAGGCGAAATGGTTTCTTGCATTAGATTAGATGGAAGTAAAAAACAATTTAGAATTGCAAAATTATTTGGCTTTAAAGGTTTAAAAAAAGTAGAAATAGAAGAAGCACAAGCAGGAGAAATAATTGCTATTTCAGGATTACCTGATATTGAAGTCGGTGAAACAGTTTGTACACTTGGATTAGAAGAAGCATTACCAAAATTAAGAATAGATGAACCAACAATGCAAATTACAATTGGTGTAAATACAAGTCCAATGGCCGGACAAGATGGAAAACAATTAACTGCTCGTAAAATTGAAGAAAGATTAATAAAAGAAACAGAAAAAGATGTTTCATTAAAAGTCGCACCAAATGATGCTGAAAGTTGGATTGTATCTGGCCGAGGAGAATTACATTTAGGTATATTAATCGAAAATATGCGTCGAGAAGGATTTGAAGTTCAAGTTTCTAAACCTGTTGTTATAATTAAAGAAATAGACGGTGTTAAGTGTGAACCTTATGAAGAATTACAACTTGAAGTTAATGAATCTTGTGTAGGTAATGTTATTGAAGAACTTGCTAATCGTGGCGGTAATATGGAAAATATGTCTAATTATAATGGATTAGTTAGATTAACATATACTATTCCTTCTAGAGGATTAATAGGATTTGCTACAGATTTTATGACTTTAACAAAAGGTTACGGAATTATGAATCATACATTTAAAGAATATGCAAAAGTAGAAGATGTCGAGGTTGGCGAAAGACCTCTTGGTGTACTTGTTTCTATGGAAAATGGAAAGTCAACTGCTTACGCTTTAGGACAACTTGAAGATCGTGGTGTTATGTTTATTGAACCAGGTGTTGAAGTATATGAAGGTATGATTGTAGGCGAATGTAACAGAGATAATGATTTAGCTGTTAATGTAGTAAAAGGTAAAAATTTAACTAATACTAGATCATCTTCTAAAGATCATACTGTTGTATTAAAAAGACCTCGTCCAATAACACTAGAATATGCTTTGGATTACATTAATTTTGATGAATTTGTAGAAGTAACACCTCATAATATAAGAATGAGAAAAAGAATATTAAATACTGAATTAAGAAAAAAAGAAGACGCTAAGAAAAAGTAGTCTTCTTTTCTTATAAATTATTTTTGTTTAAATCTTTTTTTTGAACTTTTAATAATTATATCAATTATTTCACCATATGTATAACCACTATCTATAAATAATTTAGGAAACATACTTATTTCTGTAAATCCAGGAATTGTATTTATTTCATTAAAATATAAGTCATTATTTATTTCATCATATAAAAAATCACATCTTGCATAATCATTGCATTCTAATATTTTAAAGATATTACGTGCTATTTCTTTAATTTTTAAAGTTGTTTCCTTTTTTAAATTAGGATTAATTATAATTTCTGTTTTTTTAATATACTTTGATTCATAATCATAAAAACCATTACTTTTTATTTCACCAATACTTGATGTTATTAAACCATTATTATTAATGACACCAATTTCTAATTCTCTTGCTGTTATATATTTTTCTATAATTACTTTCTTATCATACTGAAAAGCATTATTTAATCCTTTAATTAATTCTTTTGTATTATGTGCTATATTAATTCCGATACTAGATCCACCATTTGCTGGTTTAATAATAACTGGGTATTTAAATTTTTCTATTATTTCTTTAATCTTACTTTTTTTATCAACTATAATATATGGTACTTGTTTAATATTATATTTATCAAGAATTATTTTACAAAATCCTTTATCCATTGCAAGTGCACTACTGATGGTATTTGATCCTGTATATTTAATATTAAAAGTTTCAAATAATCCTTGCAATTTACCATCTTCACCAATATTTCCGTGAATTAAAGGAAAAATAATATCAAATTTTTTTAAATATTCTATAATATTATCTATTTTTTTATTATTTTCATACCAATTATTTTTTTTGTCTATATAAATTTCTGATATTTCATATTTTTTATTAACATTTTTAATAAAACTATTTTTAGATTTAACTGAAACATCATGCTCATAAGAATTACCACCATATATAATACCTAATTTTTCCATAAAGCCTCCTATTTGATGATATGCAAAAAATGATCAATTATTGACCATTTTTATAAAAATCTAGTAATTCTTTAAATCGATTGTAATGAACAACTTCTCTTTGTCTTAAAAATGATAATGGACCTAATAAATCTGGATCATTAGTTTCATTCATTAAATTTTCATATGTTGCTCTCGCTCTTTCTTCAGCAGCCATATCACTTTGCAAATCAACAATATAATTTCCTGATGATTCAATATATGAAGCAGTATATGGTACGCCACTAGCATCTATTGGATATATTCCTCTATTATGTTGAGTATAATAACCTATTAAACCAACATTATTTAATTCTTCAATACTAGCTCCTTCCATTAACTGATATACCATTGTTGCAATCATTTCAACATGATCTAATTCTTCAGTTGCAATATCATTTAACAAAGCACTTCCTCTTTCATCAGGCATCGTGAATTTTTGGCAAAAATAGCGCATTGCTGCTCCAATTTCGCCATCTGGTCCACCAAGTTGTGCAAGTAATGTTTTAGCCATTTTTAAGTCTTTATTTTTAATATTTATTGGATATTCTAATTTTTTTACATATTTTAACATATTACCTCCTTAATTTTCCCATGGCCATGGCATACGATTCCACGCCCAAGGATATGTGTTATTGGCATCACTGTCTATTGTTAGTGGTCCATATCTACTTTCATATTCTTTAACTAAGTTGTTTTTTTCAACTCTATATTTATTAAATAAATCGATATGTTCCTTTGAATTTGGATATATATCCAAATATAAATTCAAATCTATCATTGCAAAATTTAAAGCATCAATATTTGTAAGCATTTTAGCTTGATCATTTGCTGGTGTAATATTATAAGGATTATTTAATTTATATGGTTCATATAAATCTTTAAACATGTTTCCACGAATAAAACCTTGATATGGATCGTATAAATTTGTACTCGGTACTTGGTAATTCATATTTCCCATATTAGGTATAAAATTATAATAATTCATTTTTTCCTCCCATATTATAATAGTTATTTTGTCTAAATTTGTATGGGTTTTAACCTATTTATATTTATTTTTATTAAAAAAAATGATACAATTTATCTAGAGGTGTTACAATGAAAAAATATCATTTTTATATTGCTATGATTGGTTTAGTTTTAATTTTCTGTGCATGCTTACTTCTTTTTAGTAATTCTAATAAAAAAATAGATATGAGTGGCCCTATGAATGAAATAAATGAATTATCTAAAGAAATAAATGAATTAGTTGTTACAGATAAAATAGAAAGTACACGCAAATATGAAGTTAAAATAAGTGAAATTAAATTAGCTATAAATTTACTTGATAGTACTAATTTTAAAATGTATAAAGACTATGAAATATCTTTATTTGATTATTTTATAAATAATAATCAAATAAAAAAATATAATAAATTATTAGACGAAATAGAAAATAATTTAGAGAATAAATTAAAATAGTACTTAAAAATATTAAAATTTTTAAGTTTTTTTAGTGTAATATTGTCAAAATTAAAAAAAAAAATTATAATTTATTTGGTGGTTAAAATGAAAATTCCTAATGAATTTGCAAACAGAATGAAAAATATTATTCCTAATTATGATGAATTTATTTCAGAACTTGATAATGATAGTGTTAAAGGAATAAATGTTAATACAAATAAAATTAGTATATCTGATTTTAAAAAAATTTTTCCTTATCAAATAAAAAAAATACCATATTCAAATAATAGTTTTTATTTAGAAGAAAATGTTAAATTTGGTAATCATCCATATCATCATGCTGGTTTATTTTATAGTCAAGATCCTGGTGCATGTATGCATGTCAATGCAATAACTATAAAAGATGATTATAAAGTTCTTGATTTATGTGCATCTCCTGGTGGTAAGAGTATTCAAATTGCTCAAAAACTTAAAAATGGTTTTTTGGTCGCGAATGAATACGATAAAAAAAGATCAAATATTTTATATAGCAACATTGAAAGAATGGGTTTAACTAATGTTATTGTTACTAATTCAGATGTTGAATCATTAGAAAAAGTATATAAAGGATATTTTGATTTAGTTTTAGTTGATGCACCCTGTTCTGGAGAAGGAATGTTTAGGAAGAATTATGAAGCCATAAAAAATTTTAGTATTGATAATATTAATTTATGTGTTAAAAGACAAAAAGAAATTTTAAGTGCTGCTGCTTATATGGTTAAAACAAATGGGTTTATTTTATATTCTACATGTACTTATGAAATAGAAGAAAATGAAAAAATGGTAGAATGGTTTTCCCGAAATTACAATTATGAATTGAAAAAATTGAATGATATCGATAAATATACTGTTAAAGGATTTGATTCATATTCAAGAAGGTTTTATCCTCATATTTCTAAAGGAGAAGGTCAATTTATGGCTTTAATGCAAAATAAAAATATAATAGATACATTTATTGAAAAAAGAGAAAATAAATGTCCAAATAATAAAGAAAAAAAGATAATTGATGAATTTTTAGATAACTTGAATATAAAATTAGATGTAAAAATTTTAAATAATAAAGTATTTATTTTAGCAGGAGATGTACCAAATAATGTTCATATTATATCATCAGGAGTACAAGTAGGGGAAATAAAAAATAATTATTTTTTACCTAACCATTATTTATTCAAAGCTTATGGCGAATATTTTAAAAATAAATGTAATTTAAAAATAGGTGATGAAAGAATATCAAAATATTTAAAAGGAGAATGTATTGTAGCTGATGTACCAAATGGATGGGGTGTTATAATGGTTGATGGCTATTCATTAGGTGGATATAAAGCAACAAACAAAATATTAAAAAATCATTATCCAAAAGGATTGAGAAATATATGATAATTAAATTAATAATAATTATTTTATTTATGTTTTTTAGTGTATTTATTGAAGAAGTATATAAAACTAAAAAAAATAGAAACGAAAAAAAAATAATACCTAATTTTACTCCTGCAGAATTAAAATATAATTATAGTTCACTTGTTAATGAAAGAGATTTAACCTCAATAATAGTTAATTTGGCTGAAAAAGGTTATATTAAAATTACTCCTGAAAAAATTATCAAATTAAAAAAATATAAAGAAAATATTAGCAGTGAAAAATTTATGTTTGAATCTTTATTTAAAAAAGGTAATTCAGTTATGATTACAGAATTACATAAAAATTTATATAAAGATATAAGTAATATAGTACATTCTATTGATAATAAACAATTAAGGAAAGAAATGAATGAAAAAGAATTGTTATATTTAAATAATTGTTTAGTTATTTTAACATTTATAATTTTTTTAATTATTAATATTAGTTTACCATATAATTTTTTAAAAAAATTAGTAATCACACTTATGACTTGGATATGTTTTGTTTCACTTGTAAGAGTATATACAAGTAAAAATAGTATTAGATCAAAAATATTGGTAACATTCCTAACATTTATTTTAGGATTTCCTTTTTATTTCATGACTTTATCAAAAATAGAAAATAATATGATTATCTTTATAATTGGTCATATTTCTACAATTATTATAATTAATACTTTAAAATCATTAATTCCTAAAACAAAAACTGGTTTAAATTTAAAAAATGAAGCAGAAAAATTTAATAATTTTTTAACTAATATTACTAAAGAAGAAGTTAAAGAAAGACTAAAAAAAGATCCGTATTTTTTGGAAAAAACATTTCCTTATGCTTATGCATTTAACCATACATTTAAATGGAAACGATTTTTAAAAAAATATAAAAAACAATTAGTTTGGTTTGATGGAACAGATATAGAACTTACAGAAGTATTGGTTAAAATTAAAAATCAGATTATAAAATCTGGTCATAAGGAGGATTAAATGAAAGAAATTGTAAATTTATTGTCATTAAAAAATGAAACAATCGCAACTATGGAATCATGTACTGGGGGATATATAGTAAATGAGATAACAAATATTCCAGGTGCTTCAAATGTTTTAAAATTTAGTTGCGTTACATATTCTAATGAATATAAAATTAAGATGGGTGTACCTAAAGAAATTATTGACAAATATTCAGTTTACAGTATTAATACTGCTATAGAAATGGCAAAAGCAATAAGTTCTTTTGCATCTTCTACTTATGGTATTGGAATAACAGGCCAATTAAATAAAAAAGATCTAAATAATGATGTAGATGATTATCAAACAGTTTATATTTGCATTTTTAATAGTAAAACTTCGCAAAAAAAGACAATTACATTGGAAGCTCTCGATGATAGAATAGAAAGTAAGAAAAAAATATGTTTTATTATTGAAAAAATTTTAAAAGAATTTATAGAAATTACTAAATAGTAATTTTTTTTTTTATCTATGAATATAATTGATTGGTGAAGAACGTGCTATTTATAAAAGGATTAATTATTGGAATTGGTAAAATATTACCTGGTGTTAGTGGTTCATTAATGGCAATATCAATGAAAATTTATACTCCACTTTTAGAAAATATTAATAATTTTTTAAAAAATCCTAAAAAAAGTATAAAATTTTTATTTCCTATTTTAATGGGAATTACTATTTCTGTTATTTTTTTCAGCAATATATTAAAAATATTAATAAATAAGTATTATTTTTCAATATTATTACTTTTTATAGGTTTAATTATTGGCTCAATAAATTTTTCGTTTACTGATTTTAAAAATAAAAAAATTCCTAAAATCATAATTTTTATATTTACATTTTTATTTACAATTTTTATAAATAAATTATCATTAAATATTGAACTTAAGAATAATTTTTTAACTTATATTTTGCTTGGTATTATTGAAGCAATTTCTACAATAATTCCAGGTATAAGTGGAACAGCTATATTTATTATTTTAAAAAAATATTCTTTAATTCTAGAAATATTAGGAAATCCTTTTAAAAATATATTAATATTAATACCTTTTATAATTGGAATAATAATAGGTATTATTAGTATATCTAAATTAATTTTATTTATATTAAAAAAACATCCTATAATTTTTATGATTATTATTAAAAGTTTAACATTATCAACACTTTTTCTTATGTACTTAAATACACTTTCTATTAATAGAACATTTATAGATATTATAGTAGGTGAAATATTATTAATAGTTGGTATCATATTATCTAAAAAAATGAATAATTTATAATAGGTGAGAAAATGGAAAAAAATTTATTTGTTAATAAATTTGATAAAGAATTTAAAAATAATGAAAAAGTTTTTTATTCAAAAAATAATAGTATAGATAGAAGTATTGAAAAAGTAGATGTATTAAAAAAAATAAATGAAATTTTTAGATCTAATGATTTTGTTTATAAAGCTGATGTAGTTATTACATTAGAAAATCGCAAAATAAATACAACGATTATTGCAAGAAATAATTCTTCTTTAATTACAATGGATAATGAAGTAATAAAAATAAACGAAATTTTAGACATAAAAAAAGTAGTTTAAACTACTTGTATAAATAAGTGTATTTATAACTTATTTTTTTTGTATTATCATGTCTAAATTCTTCTAATGTTGTTCCAATTTTTTCTTCAAAATCACTTTTTGATAAATAATTTTCTAAAACCAAGAAATTTATATCGCGATAATATGCTCTATAACGGTAGTATAAATCGGATTCAATATTTCTATTTTGCTTTTCTTCTGGTTTTTCTGTATTCCAATTAGACCAACGTGTATAACTTGTCATTAATGAATCCTTATATGGATAATTTCTTGGTTCTGTTAATGAAGCTTGAGTATAATAGTTTCTTTCATCACCATTATACCATCTCCAAGTTGCATCACGATATGAATACATTTTTGTTGAATCATCTCTTAATGTATAATCATTATCTGGACATTCTGCTGCATAAGCGCCACCATTCCAATAATGTTTTGCTTTATTTTCATCTTGATAATACCATCTATATCCAGTTGTACTTTTAATTGTTCGATATGATTTTTCTTCCGGATAATTTAGTGACCAATCTGTCCATTCTGTATATCTTAATGTTTTTTCATCTTTATTTGTATAACCATTTGGTTTAGTAGAATACCATTCATTACTATAATCATTACTATTATTTTTGTACCAATACCATGTTGTATCTCTATATCTATAATATGTATTATATTCAACATCATATTTCAATACTTCTGCTGTATCTGGCACTTTCGGATATTTTTTTTCACTTTTAGGTAAAGTAACGCCGTATTGAATATTAACAGCTTTGTCTATTTCAGTTGATGGATACCATTCTGTCCATTTACTATAAAAGGTTTCAGCATTATAGTAATTATATTCTACATTAACATCAATTAATCTTGAATTAACAAATGAATTAGATTTATTCCATGTTTTTTTATATCTTTTTTTTGTTGTACAAAAACCACAATTTGTAATATCATATGTTTTGATAATTTTTTCTTCGGCCATTGTAAATTTAATGGTTCCATTACATCTCCCACCATTAGTAATAACTTGATATCCATTATTATAAACGTCATCAATATTTATAACAACATTTTCGCCTTCTTCTAATTTTAATAAATTATTATCTTCAGCATATTCTGTTACATATTCAAGTATTTTATCCTCTATATTTTCACATTTATTATTTTTATAAATGTTATAACTAATTAGTCCTATTAAACCAATAATTATAAACACTATAATTACATATATAATTGTATAATCTTTTTTTTCTACATATTTAACAGAATTTTTAGGTCTATTCAATTGAAAATTAAGTCTCATATAATCTTCCTACTTTCCAATTATAATATTATCATATTGCAAAAAAAAAAACAATAAAAAAGCAGAAAATTCTGCCTTTTTTAGATGCATGTAACACATGTATCATTTAAACATCTAAGAGCACAGCAACAGTCTAAATCCATTGTAAAAAATGAATTTGTAGCTATGTATGGACATTCAGCATTTTCTTCAGTATTTGCTGTTAATACTCGGAATGTAGCACAATTACCATCTACTTTTTCAACTCTGAAAATATTTGATGTTGTCGTTTCTCCTGGCTCTTTTGAAATAGGCATACTCCATGCTGTGCCATTACCTCCACATGTATAAAGCATAATTGGTCGTGTATTACATCCTATATTTGATATATTGCATCCTAGAAAACCACGATCACAGGTATCTAGACATGTATCTCCACATTCAGCATTTTGTTGAAGTGTACTTATTACTCTTAAAATTTTAGCAATGCATCCACAACTGTTTTCCATATAATCCACCCCTTCTTTATTATCTATTACAATATATTCATTTAATAGATAAAATGTGTGAATAATAAGCCTAAATGTTAATCATTTTAGCATGTACGACTAATTTAATGGAACTATTTTGAGTATTATAACAAGTTGATAGAGTAATTATTTTTTCATTTTCTACTTTTGTATTGAAATCAATATAACTTCTTCCTGATATCATTTCTATGTATTTATTGAAATCATTATTAAAATCAGTTTTTATGTAGTCATTTGTTGTATTAATTTTATAGACAGAAAAAATTTCAAATTTATATTCACTATCTTCTGTATTTAGATAAATATATTTATTTTCTTCATTTTCATACCATTTTTTATTTAATAAATTAATTAAATCACCAAACATTATACCAATACTTGTATTATGTCCATATATAATTGTATTTTGGGAAAGAATAGGAAACTCGTCACGAAAATCTGCAAATATCCATCCGTAAATATTTTGTTTTTTATAAAAATCATTTTTTAAATAAAATTTATTATCTTCTCTTTGAACAACAGGATAATTTATTAATGTATTTGGAACCTTTATCCATGCTACTGTGTCGCTATTCTTTTGTTTTAATTCATCAAAATTAATTGTATTTGTTAATTCTCTAATAATTCTTTTTGATTCATTAAAATCTTTATTATTATCTATTATTACCTTTATAAAATATCCTGAAGCTACTAAAAATAAAATTGAAAATAAACTTATTGCTATTCTAAAAAAACTTGATAATTTATTTTTTTCTTTTTTAACTTTATTTTGATTTGATATGTCATCTATATAATTTATTAAATCGTTAAATTTATTATCCATAATAACCTCACATAATATAATTATACAAAATATGCAATGACAAGTAAAGTGTCAAAATTTAAAATTGAACCTTGAATATTTTTGTTTTGTATGGTAAATTAATGGTAGAAAAACTATTATAGTGTTATGTATAAAACTAGAAAGAAATAATATACTAACCATAGTGCTTTAACTATAATAGTTAATATAAAGTGCTAGTATTTATATTTTGGACTTTATAAGTCCTTTTTATTTAAGGAGAATTATGGATATTAAAAATGAATTTGATTTAATTAATTCTAAACTATTAAATAATAAAATTTTAACAATTAAAAAAGTAAATGAAGAAGCTTTAAAAACTAAAGAATTAATTATAGTAAAATTAAAGAAAGAAATGTTAGAAACTAATTTTGATATTAATATTGTACCCATTATTAATAAATTTTATCAAAAGTTAATTAATATAAATAATTTTGTACGCAAAAATCTTGTTTTTAATATCAAAAATGAGCCTGATGATATAATGTTTTTACAAAAAAATATTATTTCTATTAATATTGATAGTAAAAATGTTGAAGTAAAAGAAGAAGTAAAAGGAGTCTTCGAATTAATTTTATATAATTTGACTGTTCAAAATAAACTTGATGCTTATTCTTATAAAAATGTTAAACAAATAATAATTGAAGAAGAAAATAAATTTATTTCTTTCGTAAATAATATTCTTAATAATGTTTTAGATGAAAATAAAAAAATTGTAATTAAAAAATATAATGAAATAATGGAATATAAAGCTAAAGAAAATCCTGATAAATATAAAATTAACAATAAATTTTTACTCAAATATGCTGAATCTTATTTAATTAAAACATCAAATGATATGCTTAATGTTCTAAAAAATAATTTAAAATCTAAAATTGATGAAAATATAGATGATATGAAATCTTTAATAATGGATAATAGTAGATTTAAAATAAATGAATTATCTAAAATCATTCAATCATTAAATGATTATATGAATGAATTTATATCAAATTTATTTGTTAAATTAAATGATATTATTATCACAACATCAAAAGTTATTTATTCAAATAATTTGAAAAGTGATTTAGAAAAATATAATAATTATATTAATAAAATAATTAATATGGATATAATTCTTGATAAAGAATTTATGAATGTAAGAGAAAAGATATTAATAAGTAATAAAATTAAAAAAGATATGGATTCTATTAGAACAATTGATAATATAATTGATGAAAAAAAAGATAGTATCGTTAGTAATATAAAAATATCAATAATGGATATATTAAAAACTAATAGCTTTAATGTTAATAAAACAATTACTTGTACTAATTTTATTAAATATAGTACTAAAGATAAAATTGAAGATTTAGATGAAAAAGATTTAATTAAAATGTTTGATTTACTAATAAAAAATGAGTAGTTTAAATTTGCATTTTTTTAAAAATATATTATACTTAAGATGAGTAAAGGGAACATTATGGAATCTGAATTTTTAAATCAATTGTTAGGAAGTATTGATGATACTATGCTTGTTTATGATGAAGAACATAATTTAGTATATAAAAGCCATGATTTTTTAGCTGATCAAAAGATGAGTAAAACAAAAAGTATAAATATAATGGGCAAAAATTATATAATTGCTTTTTGGAGCAAGAATAAACTTGATATAGATGGTCTTACAGGTGTTTTAACAAAATGATCTTTTAATGAAGAAATATCTACTTTAGGTGATATGAATAATTGTACTATTGTATTTTGTGACATCGATAATTTAAAATATTATAATGAAAGATATGGTCACATTGAAACTGATAAAGTAATAAAAGGAATCGCTAATACAATTACGTTAAATGTAAGAGCAGGCGATATTGTTGCTAGATTTGGTGGCGATGAATTTGTTATTTTATTATGTGGAACAGATTTGGCAAAGAGTTATACTAGAATAGAAAGTGTAAGAAAAATTATTTGTTCAACTCCATACAATTTAAAAAGAGTTGATGACGTCAATGAAAATGTTCATGTTAGTATGACATTTGGTATTGCGGATGTTGATATGGATATTTCTAAAAGTATGTTTGATGCTGATAATTTATTAGTTAATGGTAAAAAAATAGAAAAAAATAAAGTCTATATAAAAAAATAAGGGTAATTCCTTATTTTATTGGTTGTATTATAAATAGTGTTGGTGGAGTATTTTACATCAATACTGTTTTTCTTCAAAAAAAGACATAAGTTTGA